>JAYVWD010000760.1:0-3683 GCA_043786345.1 Pseudomonadota bacterium | reverse complement strand
CGCCGGGCGAGACTTCGAAATCACTTCGTTGGCGCTGGCGCGGTCTCGGTGGCGGCTGGGGCTGGCGCCGCAGTCGTCGAGTCCGTGCCGGCGGCTGGGGCGGCGTCGAACTTGCCGTCTTTGTTGAAGCTGCCTTTGCAGGCCTTCTCGTTGGTGGCGTGGGTCATCTTGCCGTCGGCCGCCTTGCAGTTTTGGACGGGCTCTTTCTTGTGCTTCGCGCCGCCGGCGGCCATGGCTTGGCCGGCGCCGACGAGGGCAACGGAGACGAGAAGGGTGCGGAGGATGTTTTTCATTATGAATTCCTTGGTAAAGGTAAGTTACGGGCGAAAAGTCGTCGTTAAGACGACGACTCTCATTGCACGCGGAGTGCCAAGCCGAAACGGCCGGTTCATTTTTCCATCTATCTTAAAATATTGAGATTTCTCATTGTTACGAGACGGGATTTTTCCCGCATTTGGGAATCCGGGCTTCGCAATTCCTAGAATTGGGAAAGGCGCGGGAAGGTCATCCGCACCTCCGTGCCCGAGAGGGGGCGGCCGGACTTGTCGCTCCCGCCGCGGCGCGCGAGCGCGATCTGGCCGCCGTGGGCGTCCACGATCTTCTTCACCGTCGTCAGGCCGAGGCCGGTGCCCTTCTCCTTGGTCGTGAAGAAGAGGTCGAAGAGCCGGGTCTCGCTCCCCGGCGGCAGGCCGATGCCGTTGTCGCGCACGATCACGGCGACCGACTCGTCGCCGACCTTGACCTCGATCTCGATGCGGCCGCCGGGGGCGACGGCGTCGAGGGCGTTCTGCACCAGGTTGACGAGGCACTGCTTGAGCTTGTCGCCGTCGGCGCGCAGCTTGACCGGCGTGAGCGGCATGGTGAGCGCGCAGTCGACCCCTTTTTCCTCGAGCGGCCCGCGGTAGATCTCGAGGGTCGAGTCGATGAGCTGGCGCAGGTCCAGCTCCCTCGCGTCGAGGGCGACGGGGCGGGCGTAGTCGAGGATGTCGCGGACGAGCCGGTCCAGGCGCCCGATCTCGCCCCGGAGGTCCCGGATCACGCCGTCGAAGACCGCGACGCCGTTGGCGGAGTTGCGCGAGTATTCCAGGCGCGAGAGCAGCAGAGACATGCCGTTCAAGGGGTTTCTGATCTCGTGGGCCAAGGTCGAGGCCAAGGTGCCGATGGCGGCGAGGCGCTCGTTCTCGATGCGTTTTTTCTCGCTCTCCTCGAGGCGCTCGATCATCCGCTCCTGGAAGGCCGCGATCTTCGCCCGCATCTTGTCGATCTCGGCGGCGAGGAACGCGACCTCGTCGATGCCCTCGGGGATGTAGAAGGGGTGCTGGAAGTCGCCCTTGGCGAGGCGCTGCGTGCCGTCGACCAGCTGCAGCAGGGGGCGCGTGATCGAGCGCGTCAGCAGGTAGGTCACCAGGATCAGGATGGCGAGCAGGACGGCGACGGTGATCGAGATCACCTTCTTGACGTCGTTGATCGGCTTGATGACCTCGTCGATGTCGCGCTCGACGACGACGTACCACTTGCGGCCCGGGATGCGCATCACGGTGCCCAGGACCTCGCGGCCGCCATAGTTCTTGTAGCGGTCCACCCAGAACTCGTCCTTGAGGTGGCGGATCAGCGGCGTGGCGACGAGGTGGCTCTCGAGCTGCTTGTCGATCCCCGTCTTGCCCGGGGTGATGAAGCGCAGGGCCGCGTCGAGCAGGAAGGCGTCGGTGGTGTCGGAGATGCCGAGGCGCTGGTCCATCAGGTCATAGATGGAGGCGAGGTTCACCTCGCCGACGAGCACGCCTTTGGTCATCGCGCCGTTCATGATCGGCATCGACACGAGCTGCGCCTTTTCCTCGTGCTTGGTCAGGATGTCGGAGAAGTTGAAGCTCTTTAAGCCCTGGATGAAGAAGGGCTGGGTCTTGCCCGACAGCGCGCACAGGTCGGGGTCCGTCGAGGCGACGCAGGCGCCGGTGCGGTTGAAGACGGCCATGTCCTGGAAGAGCGGGAGCATCTTCGAGCGCGAGCGCAGGAAGTCTTCGATGATCTTCCGGTCGGGCGTGCGGCGGCGCAGCTCCTGGACGATCTCGGGCTGCTCCTCGATCGAGGTCAGGGCCTCCTCGATGCGGTTCAGGCGCTTCTGCACGAGGCTCGAGAGCGTGACGGAGAGGATCCGCAGCTCGTTGCCGGCGTTGTGGTTGATCGTCTTCTGGGCGAACTGCAGGCTGGCTATGCCGAGCGCCGTGATCACGAGCACGAACAGGGTCGTGAAGGTGAGGAACATGCGGCCGCCGATGCGGCGGAGCGGGTTCGGGAGCCTCACTTCGGCTCGTCTCCGCGCTTAGTGGCGACCCCGAGCTCCTCGAGCTTGCGGTAAAGGCTCGAGAGCGACATCCCGAGGGTTTTCGCCGCCTCTTTCTTGTCGTTCCCGAGGGCGTGGAGGACCTGCATGATGTGCTGGCGCGAAAACTCCTTCACCGCGTCGTCGAGGGTGACGAAGACCGTGGCGCCGTCTTCCTGCGGCGTCTGGAAGCCCAAGGGCAGGTCGACGACGTCGATGCGCCCGAGGTTGCGGGTCAGGATCAGCGCGCGCTCCATGACGTTCTCGAGCTCGCGCACGTTGCCGGGCCAGGGGTACTGCATGAGGCGGCGGGCCGCCTCGTTGGTCAGCTGGCGGGACGGCTGGCCGCTGGCGCGCGCGTGCTTCTCGATGAAGTGCCGCGCCAGCACCGGGATGTCCTCGGTGCGCTCGCGGAGCGGCGGCAGCTTGATCTCGATGACGTTGATCCGATAGTAGAGGTCCTGGCGGAACCGGCCCTGCGCGACGTCGGCCCCGAGCTCGCGGTTGGTGGCGGCGACGACGCGGATGTTGACCTTGATCGGCTTGGTGTCGCCGACGGGGACGATCTCGCGCTCCTGGAGCACCCGCAGCAGCTTGACCTGTAGGCTTTTCGGCATCTCGCCGATCTCGTCGAGGAAAAGGGTGCCCTCGTCGGCCACGGCGAAGAGGCCCTGCTTGTCGGCGAGGGCGCCGGTGAACGAGCCTTTGCGGTGGCCGAAGAGCTCGGATTCCAAGAGGTTTTCGGGCAAGGCGCCGCAGTTTATGGCGACGAACTTGCGGGCGGCCTGGGGCGAGAGCTTGTGGATCTCGCGGGCGACGACCTCTTTGCCCGTGCCGGATTCGCCGGTGATCAGGACCGTGCCGCGGCTTTGGGCGACCTGGTCGATCATCCCGCGGATGTCGTGCATGACGCCCGAGCCGCCGAGGAGGCTGCCGGGGTCGCGCGTCTTGTTGATCTCGGCGCGGAGCTCGGTGACCTCCTGCTTGAGCGCGCGGCGCTCGCTGATCGACTGGAGCCGTTTGAGGACGCCCTCGACGTTGAGGGGCTTCAGCAGGTAGTCGAGGACGCCGGCGCGCATCGCGTCGATGACGCCGTTGACGTCGGCATAGGCCGTCATGATCAGGGTCGCGGACTCAGGACTGAGCTCGCTCGCCTTGCGGGCGACGTCGAGGCCGGTCCCGCCGGGCATCTTGAAGTCGGTGATGACGACGTCGAAGGACTGCGCCTTGAGCGTTTCGATCGCGCTCGGTACGTCGTGCGCGGTCGCGACGTCGTACGCATGATCGCTGAGGATCGAGGCGAGCGTCTCGCGTTGGAGCTTTTCGTCGTCGACGACGAGGATGGAGAGCTGGCGCATAGGGC
>JAYVWD010000759.1:0-2086 GCA_043786345.1 Pseudomonadota bacterium | reverse complement strand
TCAACGTGCTCAAGCTCGAGGTCGGCGAGCACTGGCACCGCATCAAGATCCTGGTCGACCAGAAGCTGCTCGACTACAAGTTCCTCGCCGAGCAATCGCGCGTCGACATCCTGGAGCGCTTCCTGACGAAGGTGCTGGTTGCCCGCTTCTCGGACAACTTCACCATGGCCGAGAACCTGGCCCAGGTGCTCACGCCCCGGCCGACCCGCGCCGCGCTGATGCAGGCCGACATCCGCGGGTATTCGCGCGTCTCCGAGAACATGGATCCGCTCGAGATGGTGCGGCTTCTCCAGAGCTACTTCCGCACGGTCGTCGACGCCGCCTCGACGGTCGCCCAGGTGAAGCTGATCGGCGACTGCATCTTCCTCTTCATCGAGGAGCAGTCGGCCGACCCGGGCTCCTCGCCGACGGACCTGGCCCTCGAGCTCGCCCAGATCCTGATCCGCGAGACCCGCCTCCAGAACGCGAAGCGCGCCTTGTCCGGCGGCGAGGAGCTCAACTTCGGCATCGCGATCCACTACGGCGACGTCGTCGTCGGCAACCTGTCGTCCGACTCCTGCATCGACTACACGGTGATCAGCCCGAACGTGAACCTGGTGGCGCGCCTCGAGGAGCTGACAAAGAATCAGCGCATCGCGCAAGTCGTCGGGAAGAACGGGATCATCATGAGCGAGGCGGCAGTTGCGACGCTCGTCCGCTACAAAGGGGCGCCCTCGCTCGAGCTGGTGCTCGCCGACCTCGGCGTGGCGGTGCGCTCCTTCACCGAAGTGCGCACGGTGCGCGGCTTCACCGCCGACGCGGCCGTCGCGTTGACGCCGGCCGCGGACGCGCGCCAGACCGGCTGAGGGGCGTCGTCCCGGGCGGCCCGGCGCCGGCCGCAGCAAACCCGACGCCTATCGGGAGCGGGACTCATCGCCGCCGGCGGCCGCGCTCGTCGGTGCGCCCAAAGGACCCGCCAACGCGGCGGCCCGAAACCGCCGCGCTTTCAGGGCACGTCCGGCCCGCGGACTCGCACCTTTCGAGGCCGCGGCCCTCGCGGGCGGCCCGGGCGATCGGGCCGGCGACGCCATTGTGAACGTCGCGGTCACCGCCGCCGGGCGTACCCGACCGCCCGAACGCGACCGGTTCGCGGTCCTTGAAGTCGACGGGGCCAAGCCGTGATGTCATCGCTCACCCAGCGATCGCCCGGGTCGACCGATGGAGAAAAGCGAGGTAGCGCGGAAGCGTCGCGTCGAGGTCGAGCCCGTTGCCGCACTTTTCACACGAAATCGGCTCGAGCTCCAGCGAATCGAGGCCTCGCGGCAGGTCCGCGGACAGGAGCAGGCGCGCCTGGCCGGTATCGCAGATGACGCAATAGTACGGCACATAAAACGACTCGATAACGGCATTTTTCGCATCGATGAAGTTCGGCAGAGCGTTGAGCTGGTGAACGACGGCGAAGGAGCACCTGGCGAGCGTCACCGCCACCGACTCCGGGATCTGGCGGACGAACTCGACCCAACGCTTGACGCCGAAGGACGTGAAGATCGCGACGTCGGCGAGGACGACCGTCACCCGCGTCACTCCGTCCCAGGTGACGGCCGCGAAGTCGGCGGACTCGTCGACCCGACCGTTGACGGTGAGCAGGAGGGCGGAGCCCGTTTTGGCGAGGTCCAGGTGGAATTTATTCATGCGGCGTCCTTCAGGCGGATCTCTGCATTTTACCAAGGAAGGACCGTTCAGCCCAAGTCCGGCGCCGCGGGCGCGCCGCCGGGATTTCCGACTTCCGCCAAAAATCGCGGAATATCGTGCCGTATCTGCCGCTTATGGCACCCGGCCGGGCGCACCCCCGGACGCGACGCTAAGCGCGGAGGATCGTCGCGCCGACTACAAGCAATAACCGCATCACGAGGATAGTTTTGGACTTGAGGCACCGCACACCGCCCATTATCGGCCTCGTGGCCGTCCTGGCCGCCGCGCTGACCGCGTGCGGCGCCGCCGACGCGAAGCTGCGCGTATCGGGGTACGATTGCCCGGCGCCCGGGCAGCTCGCTCAAGGGGTCAAGCTCCAATGCGGCGAGCGCCAGATCGAGGGCACGGCGCCCGC
>JAYVWD010000758.1:0-2023 GCA_043786345.1 Pseudomonadota bacterium | reverse complement strand
ACCGTGCTGCCCGACATGGCGCCACTGCCGCTCTACCGCCACATCAAGAAGCACCTCCGGCCGCGGGTCGACCAGATGCTGGACGGCGCCTACCCGCCGCTCGTCGAGCTGGCGCGCGGGTCGCTCAAACGCTTCGACCGCGGCGGCGCGGCGACGTTGGTGCCTACGGCACAGGAGGTCGCGGCCCTGGCCCTGGCCCTGCTCCGGCGCGTGACGCCGTTGCCGCCCGAGCACTACCTGGCGGCGACCCTCTGCAAGGGACCGGTCGCCGACTCGAACGCCGAGGCCGCCATCACGCTCGAGCTCGAGGACGCGCTCATCGATCCGGGGCTGACGCCGCGCCAAAAGGCGCCGTGGTACGCGTTCAAAGCGCACCGCCGGGCCGCCGACGCGGGCCCGTCCAACGCCTCGGCCCTGTCGACCCCTCGGCCGTCGCTCAACCCGTCCCGCTCGCGGACGGGGCGCAACAAGCTCAAGCCCGAGTCGCACCTGCACGGAAAACGCCTCTTTTGGACGGTCACGATGGCCGTCCTCCTCGGCCTGGTCGGCGCCGTCGCCGGCAAACGCCGGATCGCGCCCCGTCCGCTCGAGGAGCCGCCGCCGAACGCCGTCGCCGTCGAGGAGTTCGCGCCGCCGGCCGCCACCTTGCCGGCGCTCCAGGTCGGCTCGGAAGGCCCGCCGGCTCCGGCGCGCCCCGCCGACACGACGACGGGCGGCACGGCGCGGCCAGGGTCGAGCCTGGACGGCATCCGCAACATCCCGCTGCCGGGCGAGGCCGCGCGCACTCCCCAGATTTCGGCGCCGGCGCGGCCGGAGCTCGTGCCGCTCCATCTCGCCGCCAACGCCTGGGCCGTGGTCGTCATCGATGGCAAGGAAGCAGGGCGCCTGCCGCAGGCCGCGCCTTTCCTCCTGGCCCCCGGTAAACACGTCCTCCGCCTCGAGAACCCGACCGTCGAGACGCTCGCGACCGAGCTCGACATCGCGGCCGGCGCCCCGAAAAAGCTCCACTTCGCGCTGCGCCCGAAGGTGGCGCCCCGGACCATCAGACTCGGCGTCCCCGGCCGCCTGTTCGTCGACGGCGTCGATCAAGGCGTCGTAACGTCCAAGACTCTGACCCTGAGCTACGGGACCCACGAGGTCTCGATCCGCCGCGGCAACCGGGTCATCAAACAAAAACGCATCGCCCTGGGCCCCGACAGCCCTCGCGATATTGTCGTCGAGTAATGATGCAAACCACACCCGCAACCACCGCGACCGCGCCCCTTTTCCGCCTCTTCGTCTGGGCGGCCACCGGCGAGCTGCTATTGTCTTATCCGGTCGAGCCCAAGACCTTCGTGCTTTCGGGTCACGACGACGCCGACGTCACGTTGGCGGCGCTCGGCGACGACTCCGTCTTCCTGCGCCTCACCAGCGCCGGCGGCACGATCTACCTGCCGCACGCCCAGGGCATCGCGGGGCGCGAGATGACGCTCGTCCCCGGCGCCCCCGTCAAAGCAGGGAATCTGACCTGGATGATCGCGCGGGTCACCGACGCGACGAGCGAGCGCGCCGGCCCCCACGCGGCCGCGGGCGACGCGGGCGACGGGGCGGACGCCAGTCTGATCGGCGGCCTGCTCGACCAGCTCGTCCCCTGGCTCGAGAAGCCGATGGTCGGGACCATCGATTTACGCAATGGACTCAACGAATTCCTGTCGATCATCGTGAAGAACTCGCCGGCCACCAACGGCATGCTCGTGCTGGCGACGGGGCAGGGCTTCAGCCTGGCCTCGGCCTTCGGCCTGCTGCCGCGCGAGGCGCAGCAGCTCTGGGAGAAGATGCCGAACGCCCTGGCCGAGGAGGTCCTGCGCTCCAAGGCCCGCCTGCTCCTGCCCGACGAGCTGCGCCGCAGCGTGCGCGGCGGCGACTCGACGGTCTTCATCAAGAACGTGCGCAGCGTCGCCGGCTTCCCCGTCCTCGCCGAAGGGCGGCTCGTCGCCGTCTTCTACCTGGGCTTCGACAACCTCCTCAAACACCTCTCGCACGA
>JAYVWD010000757.1:0-4149 GCA_043786345.1 Pseudomonadota bacterium | reverse complement strand
CACGGCCTCGCCCTTCACCTCGGAGTGCCTGACCGAGAGCTCGGTTCCGTAAGGGCTTCCCTGGGTGACGCTCGCCGTCAGGGTCTGGGAGTTCCTGCCATCGCCGGCCCGGGTCTTCTCGAGGCTCGAGGCGATGACCGGATCGAGATGAAACCCGCCGCCGAGCCGCTCGCCGATCGCCGCCGCCTCGGCGTCGAAGCGCTCGGGCGCCCGCTCCTTGAACCGCTGCCGGAAGAGTCCGGGCAGGGTCGTCCACGAGACCGCCGTCGCGCCCAGGGCGACGTCGCTAAACAATAAAATATTTAGACAGGCGCCGACGGCGCGGCGGAGGTGCGGCTTCATGAGGGCCACTATGGCGCAAGAAAGATGAGGAAACCAGGAGCATCGTGCCGGTGTCGGAACGGCGGCGTCCCGGCGACCCGTAACCGCGTTTTCGCCCCCTTACGCCGCTGCGGGCAAGCGGCTGCGGTACTCCTGCCAGCGGCTCATCAGGGCCACGACCTTGGGATGCCCGGCGCCCATCTCGGCCACCAGGGTCTGGAAGGCGCGGTCGAGGGCGGCGAGCGATGCGGGGCCGAAATCGACGCCGTCGAAGCCGAGCTGGGAGCTCAGGAAGAGTTTGGTATCGAGCAGCAGGCAGCAGACGTCGGGGTCGGCGGCGACGACGCTGAACCAGCCGCCGATCGCGTCGAGGGTCCGCTTCACCAGCTGCTGCTCGGCGAGGCCCGCCGCGCCGGCGGGAACGGCGCGCGCCAGGGCCGCCAAGGCGTCCACGCCTTTGGTCTGCACCAGCCGGGACCGCGCCAGCGCCGGGCGTCCCGCCATCGCGCCGAGAAACGCGTGCATCTCGGCGCGCTGCGACTCGGGGTAGCGCCCGAAGTCGGCGGTCGCGAGCAGCAGCCAGGCTTCCTCGAAGCGCGGGCTCTGCCGGTCGCCGGCCGCGGCGAGCAGCTTGCCGACGTCACGCAGCTGGATCTTGTCGATCTGGGCGTTGTGCAACACCTGGCTCGGGTAGCCGACGGCCTTCACCGCGTCGAGCAGCCGCTCGTGCAGCGCGCGCAGCTTCGCATCCTTGGCCTCGGACAGCACCAAGGCGGCGCCGAGCTTCGCCTGCGCCTGCCCGTAGACGGCGAGCACGAGCTGGAGGGCGTTGTCCTTCTCGCGGAAGCCGCGCCACGGAACGCTGGCGATGCCGCTCAGGGCCTCGCCGAGCTCCGCGGTGTTCTGCGCCTTCTGGATCTGCATCTTGAGCAGCGCGTGCAGCCGCGCCGCCTCCTGGCTCGGCTCGAAGTCCATCAGCGCCCGCCGCATGGAATCCAGGTCGTAAAACCGCTGTAGGCGCGGGATGAGCTGCTCGAATTTGATGATGAACATCAGGAGCTCGTCGCCGCCGCCGCCGCCGCCGGCGGAGTCGGCGATCGGACACGCCTCGACGATGTTGCTCAGGGCCGGCGCCTCCTGCAGCAGACGCTCGCGCGCATCGGGGCCGATCCAGACGAAGTTGCCGACGCCGCCGGTGCGCTCGAGGTGATCCATCATCGCGTGCCGCGAGCGCGACGAGAGCCCCGCCATGCGCACGTCGTAGCGTGTGAGGTTCGGCGTGTGCATGACGTGCTGGTCGAGCCAGCCGAAGTCGAAGTGGAAGAACCAGAGATTCCGCCGGATGAGCCCGTTGACGTCCTTGGCCTTCAAGATCCGCGCGAGGCCCGGGTCGACGATCGGCAGCAGCGCCGTCAGCCCCTTGAGGCGGCGCTCGACGAGCGGGCCGGCGTCCAGGTAGAGCGAGGCGAAGAGCTTGAGCGCGTCGATGCACGGCCGGAGCGAGGCCTCGGGGTCGATCGCGCCGGTGATCCGGTGGCCGATGCCGTGGCTGTGCAGGTTCATGGGCCCGAGCACGTCGACGACGCAGCGTCCGATCTCTTCCGCTCGAATTTGCATAATCGATGCGGGGAGTTGCGAGTGAAGTTGGCCCTCCGGGTCGTGGTCGATCACGAAGTTGCTGGTCTTGATCCCGACCGTCGCGGCCCATTGGCTGCCGTCCGCCATGTGGCGGCGCAGGAATTTGCGCGCCGACGTGGTGGCGAGGCGCGCCGTCACGTTGCCCTGGCGGTGCTCGCTCGAGAGCGAGGCGAGCTCGCCGACGCCCTGCCAGGCTAGCCCAAGCCAGGCGAGCGAGGCGATGGTGAGCGGCCGGAGCGACTCGGCGCCGAAGGCCCTGAGGCCAAGCTGGAGGAGGATCGCGCCGGCGAGCCCGAGGCAGAGGAGCTGGAACGCGCGGTGCTTGTTGGGGGACTCGATGGGCGAGGGGAGGCGCAGCCGGATCGACTCCCGCTTGCTCTTCTGGTCGAGCCGCAGGGACTTGGTGAAGCCGACGGCGATGAGCACAGAGGCGGCCATGACGCCGAGCGCGAGGTCGCGCACGAGGGCGAAGTTGAGGGCGACGGTGTCGAGCGCGAGGAAGCTCTGCCCGACGAAGCCGAAGGCGCCGGCCGCGGCGACGGCGCCAGCGGCGACGCGTGGCGGGCGCGTCGCCCACTTGCCGGTCAGCTTGACGCTGTGCGTCCAGACCAGGGCGGCGCCGTAGGTGAAGGCGACCTCGCCGATCAGGCTGACGCCGTAATAGAAGAGCAGCGGGAGCTTGTTGAGCGCCTGGCTCGCCTCGAGGCCCGCCGTCATGGCGAGCGCGCCGCTGGCGATCGCCGCGGCGACGCGGACCTTGTCGGGCCTTAAGGTCATGGTGAAGGCGATGACGATCCCGGCCGTGCTCGCGGCGATCATCGCGCCGACGAGGACGAGCGACGGCCAGGGCAGCGCGCCGCCGAGCAGCGCCGGCAGAAAACCGTTGCCCGCCGCCAGCTCGACCGCCATGACGACGCTCAGCGCGAGCGCCAAGGCGACGAGTCGTCCCGTGGACTGCCACGTGCCGAACCCGGAGCGGAGGGCGTTGCGGAGCATCGACATCGACTGATCGACCTTTTGGTTCATGCCGGTTTGGACATCTCGGCCAGTTTGCCCAGGGGGATCTCGACGAAGAAGCGGGTGCCGACGTTCATCTTGCTTTCGACGCGGAGCTTGCCGTGCAGGTCCTGGACGATGCCGTAGCAGAGCGCGAGCCCGAGGCCGGTGCCTTCGCCCGGGTCCTTGGTGGTGAAGAACGGGTCGAAGATCTTGCCGAGGTGCTCGGGCGCGATCCCGACGCCCGTGTCCTCGACCTCGTAGCGGCCGATGACCTGGCCCTTCACCACGAGGGTCTTCGCGCGCACCATCAGCGTGCCGCCGTCCGGCATCGACTGGATGCCGTTCTGGATCAGGTTGAGGAAGAGCTGGATCAGGCGGTTCCGGTCGAACTTGAGGGTGTGGGGCTCGGTGTCGAACTCCTCCTTCACGTCGACGTTGGCGCCCGGCTTCACCGAGACCTTGCCGAAGCGGAGCGCCGTGCGCACGGCGTCGAGGATGCTGACGTCTTCGACCATGTCCTTCCTTCCGGGGCCGGGGTTCTGGCGGGCGAAGTCGAGGAGGCTCTCGACGATCGCCTTGCAGCGCTGGGTCGCCGCCTCGATCTCGACGACGTCCTGGTAGTGGGGGCTCTCCTTGTCGAGCTCGCGCAGGAGCATCTGCGAGAAGATCAGGATGCCGCCGAGGGGGTTGTTGATCTCGTGCGCGACGCCGCCGGCCAGCAGGCCGATGGAGGCGAGCTTTTCCTGCTGCGACAGCTGCTGCTGCAGGCGCTTGGCCTCGGTGCGGTCGCGGTACACGTGGACGACGCCGTCGGGCTCGCCGTCCAGATCGGCCATTGGCTGCGTCGTCACTTCGTAGAAGCGGTCGCCGAGGATGTTCTCCAAGTTGAAGTTGCTCGTCTCGGACTTGGTCGCGCACTCGCGCATCTTGCACCCGGGGCACGGCGAGGTGCGGCCGGCGAAGACCGCGTAACACTTCTTCCCGATCACCTGCTTCACGTCGAGGCCCGCGGTCTTGGCCAGGGCCAAGTTCGCTTTGCGGACTAAGAAGTCCTTGGTGACGATCATCAAGGGGTCCACCATGGCGTCAATCGTCGACATCCATTGGCGTTTCAGGTCCTCGACGAAGTGCAGGAGCTCTTCCTGGGTCTTCGGCTTGGGTTTGGACTTGGCCTTGGATTTCTTGGGAGAA
>JAYVWD010000756.1:0-3067 GCA_043786345.1 Pseudomonadota bacterium | reverse complement strand
TCCCCGTTTTCGCGGAATCTTTACGCGTAAGGCGCCATCTACGCTTGCCGGCGCAAGCAGCGCCAAATATAACCCCCGCACTCAACACCGAACGGGGGGATCTCCCAATGCGCGTACCAGCCAGGCTTCTGCTTACGACAGCCCTCCTCCTCGCGCCGACGGCTTTTGCCGGCGGCAAACTCCAGGCGACCCAACGCGGCTACTTCATCAGCGTCGACGGCCTGCAGCCGCTGGTCCTCGAAGGCCTGACCGCTCAAGGCGTCCTCACCGAGCCGAACGGCCTCGGCTGGCTCCGTGAACACTCCGTCGTCGTCGACCGCGCCAACCCGGTCGTGACGCTCACGGCCGCCAGCCACGTCTCGACGGTCACCTGCTCGGCGCCGTCGCGCCACGGCATCGTCGCGAACAATTACATCCGCGAAGGCAAGAAGGTCTCGGGATACATGTTTCCCTTCACGGCGGAGCCGCTGTGGCGCGCCGCGATGCGCCAAGGCAAGAAGGTCCTCGCCCTCGCCTACGTCGGCGCCGACGCGACGACGCCCGAGCGTACCGCCGACTACTCGCTCGCCTACCCGAGCGACAGCCTCATCGCGCCGGGCCAGAGCCTGACGCTCAAGCTCGCCGACCTGCCCGCCGCGCAAGGCTGGAAGCTCCCGGATGTGGGCACCAACTTCAAAGAAACGACCGTCCGGATCACGCTCAACCCGCTGACGAGCGAGGCGCGCGACGTCAACGTCCTGATCGGTACCGACGCCGCCGGCAAGACGGTCCTCTGGCTCGACGACGACAAGGACACCACCAACGGCACGCTCGGCACGCTCGGCGGCGCCGCCGACATCCAGACGATCGTCAACGCCTACTTCACCGAGACGAACGAGGCGTCGACGATCAAGGGCGCCAAGCGCCGCACGTTCTTCCGCCTCCTCACCCAGCCCGACGCCACCCAGGTCGGCCTTTACGTCTCGAAGGCGTCCTACAACAACGCCTATCCCGTGACGTTCCGCGAAGAGCTCGACAAGGACAACCTCGTCTGGCCGGACTACGGCATCCACGCCGCCGGCATCACGAGCGCCGAGTTCGTGACCGGGCAGCTGATGATCGACACGTTCCTGACCGACGTCGCCGTGCAGTACACCGACAAGCTCGGCATCGACGTCCTCTTCTACTACAACCCGATCATCGACACGCTCGGCCACAGCTACCAGGCGAAGCTCCCGCAGCCGATCAACGCGACGGCCACCGACGAGGTCACCGTGGCCTTCGTGCGCGGCTTCCGCCAGGTCGACAAGAACATCTCCCGCGTGCTCGCCAAGCTCGGCCCCCAGGACGTCGTCGCGCTGATGGGCGACCATGGCATGGAGTCGACGCCCAAGCAGGTCAACGCCGCGGCCGTCATCACCCCGGAGCAGGTCGCCAAGATCGAGGTCGTGACGAGCGGCGCCATGATGCTCATCTACCCGAAGCAAACGGGCGACGACACGCCGGAAGGGCGCGCGCAGGCGGCCGAGGCGGTCGGCCAGGCCCTCAACGAGAAGCTTCAGGCGACGGCGCTCGAGGGCCGCCCGGTCTTCGGCAAGGCCTTCCACAAGTCCGACTTCCAACCGGCCGGCAGCAACGCCGACTACAAAACGGAATGGCAGTACGGCGAAGCCCTCTGGGTGTTCACGAGCGGCGCGACCTTCTGGTACACGTTCAACCCGCTTAACCACGAGGTCTTCCTCGACGCGCCGGCGCTCGGCATGCACGGCCACGACGTCAGCGTGCCGTCGATGGCGACCCAGCTGCTGATTCACGGCCCCGGCGTCGCGCCGCGGCACATTCCCACGGGCAGTCTCATCGACGCCGCGCCGACCTTCTCGAAGCTCCTCGGAATCGACCCGCCGGCGAATTGCCTGGGCCATCCGATCTTCTGATCTGATAGGATGCCGGCAATTCCTGAAGGAGATGCCCCATGCTTCGTTCCCTGATCTGCTCCGCCCTTCTGCTCGCACCCGCGGCCCTCGCCGCGGGCGGCGGGGCGGCGACCAAGTTCGCCGACATCGAGGTCAAGATCGACGATCTGGCCCTCGTGCAGAAGAGCGCGAACATCCGCACGCTCTACATCACGCTCTACGACGCGGACGCCCCGACGCCCCGGCCGTACGGCGCGATGAAGGTGATCCTCGACAAAGACGCCGCCAAAGGCACGCTCTACCGCGGCGCCCTGACGAGCGAGACGGTGATGATCATGGGCGGGGGCGCCACCCCGAAGAACCTCAAGATCAAGGCGCGCCTCGACAAGGACGGCTCCGCCGGTCCCGACGAGAAGGGCGACCTGGTCGGCATCGTCGAAAAGGTCGCGGTCGGCGCCAGCACGACCGTCACCATCGACAAGGCCATATAATTTTTTAGCCGTGTCGCGCCCTTACAATTTGTAAGGGGCTGCGACACGGCCGTAAGATCCCTGACCGAATATCTAAGCGAACTCAAAGAAGGAGATCGCTTATGAAACGTTCGATTCGCATCGCCCTGGCCGTCGCCCTCATCCCCCTGACCTTGGGCCTGACAGCATTTGGGCACGCCCACTCGCGCACGCCCGAGCAAAAGCGCGCGCGCGCCGAGGAGTGGGTGAAGGACAAGCTCGACCTGGACGAGGGCCAGGAGGCCAAATTCGCCGCCCTCGGTCAGGAGGCGCTGGCCCTCGGCAAGGACCTGCGCGGCGGCCACGACGCCGACTTCGACGCCATCCTCGAGGCCGTCGAGGGCAATCTGGACCGGACCTTCGTCGACGGGATCGTGGCCAAACGCCGCGCCACCTTCGACGAGCACCTGCCGGCGCTGCTCGACCGCCTCGTCGCGTTCCAGACCTCGCTGAACAGCGAGCAGAAGCAGGAAGTCGGCCAGTTCCTGCAAAAGATGCGCGTCTTCAACCGCGATCAGATCATCGACCGCCTGCGCGGCACCGAGTGGGCGGCGACGGACCGGGCGGTGGACGTGCTGGCGAGCCGGCTCCGCCAAAAACTCGGCGACGACCCGAGGCATCCCCGCTTTATCCAGACGGTCTGGGGAACGGGATACTGAAGGCGTC
>JAYVWD010000755.1:0-2240 GCA_043786345.1 Pseudomonadota bacterium | reverse complement strand
CGGCCGCACGGGCCCTGGCCCTCGTCCTAGGCCTGGGCGTCGCCGGCCCGGCGCGCGCCGAGAATGCGGTGCGCCTGCTCGTCGCGCTGACCTGGGAAGGCCGCGACCTCAAAGACCACAACCTCGAGGCCGTGCGCGCGTTCCGCGACCAGTTTCGGGACGTGAGCGTCGTCCACTTCGTGAGCCCCGCCTACTTCCTCACCGGCGACGCCGGCGCGGCGGCGCGGATTCGGTCCGCCATGCGCCCCGGGGACCACGTCGGCCTGGCGCTGGGCGGCTGGAAGTCGCTCGCGGCCGAGGCGCAGGTCATCTTCCGCGACGGCCCGACGTTCTGGGGCGCCAAGCTGCGCCCCGTCGACTGCGTCGCCGACTGCGGCCTCGAGGTGCCGCTCTCGGTTTATCCCGAGACCGACGCGGCCAAGCTTCTCGCGGCCGGGCTCGCGACGCTCGAGAAAAATGGCTTCGGCAAGGTCCAGGCGCTGGCGACGACCGGCTGGGTCGCGTCGCCGGAGCTCCTGCAGGCGGCGGCAAAGGCCGGAATACGCTACGACTTCTCGGCCGTCGCGCCCGAGATGATCGCGCGCCGGACCGCTCGTTTCCCGCTGTTTCAATGGGTCAAGGACCTCTGGGCCCAGGTGACGCCCCACTCGCAGCCATTCCCCGTCGACGGCGCGCCCGGACTGCTCGAGGTGCCGCAGACGACCGCGGCGATCGATTACCTGCAGCCGGACGAGGCGCTGGGCGTGTTCCGCGAGGCGGCCGAGCTCCTCAAGCAGCAGCCGGACAAGGACCTCATCTTCCCCCTCGCGGCGTATCAGGAGACGGCGTTCAAGGAGCTGCCGCGGCTCGCGACGGCCCTCCAGGAGGTCTTCGCCGAGGCCGTCGCCAAAGGGATCGCGCTCCGGCCCGCGGCGATTCCCGAGGAGCAGGTGCCCGCAGCCCCTGCGCCGCAAGCCGCGGCGCCGGTTGCCCACTGAGCCTCAAAGTGCGATAGTCGCCGCATGTACGTCGACGTTCACACGCATTTGACGCATGAGAAGTTCGCCGGGGACGTGCCCGCGGTGATCGCGCGCGCCGTCGCCGCCGGCCTCGGGGCGATCATCGTGAACGGGCTCGAGCCGCAATCCAACCGCGAGATCCTGCGGCTCGCCGCCGCCAACCCCGTCGTCAAACCGGCGCTCGGCATCTACCCGGTGGACGCCGTCAACGACCAGCTGCCGCCGGATTTCCCCTTGTCCGTCGCGCGCTTCGACGTGGACGCCGAAATCGCGTTCATCCGCGCGCGCGCCCTCGCCGGCGAGCTCATCGCGATCGGCGAGTGCGGGCTCGACGGGCACTGGCTCGCGCCCGCGACCTTCCCCCGGCAGGAGCAGGTCTTCGAGGCCCTCATCGGGGTGGCGCTCGAGGCGGACCTGCCGCTCATCATCCACACCCGCAAGCTCGAGGAGCGCTGCATCGAGCTCCTCAAGGCGCACGGCGTCAAACGCGTCGACTTCCACTGCTTCGGCGGCAAGGTGAAGGCGGCGCAGGCGTGCGCGGAGCGCGAGGGCTGGTGGTTTTCCATCCCGGCGAACGCCCGCGTCAACGAAGCCTTCCGGAAGATGCTCGCGGTGCTGCCGCTGGAGAAGATCCTGACCGAGACGGACGCGCCCTATCTGGGGCCCGTCAAGGGCGAGCGGAACGAGCCGGCGAACGTCGTGGGGACGGTGGCTCTTCTGGCAGAGCTCCGCGGCATGACCGCCTCGGCGGCGGCGGCGCTGGTGTACGGGAATTACCGGGCCCTTTTCGGCGAAAAATGGGGCTGAGACCGCCGCCGGGACAATAACGAAGGCCCGCGGCGCCCGGGGCGCGGACCGCGTTTTCAGCGGCCGTTTACTGCTTACGGAAGCACTTGGCGGTGACCTGATTCGGATTGAGTCCGGCGGCGCAGACCTGGGAGCGGAGGCCGACCAGTGCGCAGGAGTTGTTGCCCGCCTGGAGCGACTTGAATTCCTGGCCATTCGGGCCTTTGGCGACGCAGCCGAGGCTGACGGAGTCGATGAACTGGGGGCAAGCCATCAGGCCGCCGCAGGCCGCGACCGTGGCGGGTTTGGCGACCGCGCCGGCCGGCGGCGTGAAGGCGTCGGTCCCGGCGCTGCCCTTCTCGAAGCAGACGGCCTTGAAGTCGGCGGGACTCACTCAGGCCGGCGCTGCAGATCTGGCCGCGCATCGAGATCATGTCGCAGGAGTTGATGAATAAA
>JAYVWD010000754.1:0-2663 GCA_043786345.1 Pseudomonadota bacterium | reverse complement strand
GGGCCGTCGTCCCAAGACCGCCGGCGGCGAAGGCGACGGGGAGGAGGAGATCGAGCAGCGGCCATGAGTTGCCGCTCTTCCAGCGGAGCTCCTGCTCCTGCTCGGGGTCGAGGCGGGGCGGCTTGAGCGGGGCCGGCGCGGCGACCGTGAAGGGCACGGCCTCGCCCGGGACGCCGCCGTCTGCCTGGACCCGCCAGTGATAGGTTCCGGGCGCGGCGTCGGCCCAGGTATAATTCGTCGTGGCCCCGGTCTCGGCGCGCGCGATGACCCGCGAAAAGGCGGGATCCGCCGCGACCTGGATGACGTAACGCCCGCAGCCCCAGCACGGTTGCCACCGAAAGGCGCGGCCGGCGCGCGCAGCCGCCCTCGTGAGCGTCGCTCCGGAAGCCGGCGCCTCGGGTCGCGCCGGCGCCGCGCGCACGGCCAAGCGGCGCGGGGTGGTGAAGGCCGAGGCGCGGCCGAAGCGGTCCTCGGCGCGGGCGCGCCAGAAATAGATGCCGGGGGCGTCGATCGTCCAACGGGGCGCCGCGCCCGCAAAGCGTTTGGCCGTCGCGTGCGAGAAATCTGCGGCCGTCGCGAGCTGGATCTGGAGCGCGAGGTCGCCACTGGCCGCCAGATCGTCGCGCGCGCGCACAAAAGCGACGGACGGCGCCGTGCTGGCCTCGAGATCGACCGCGTCGACCGGCTCGACGAACCGCGGCACGGCCGGTGGCGCAACGACTCCCGACGTCAACGCCCGGGCCTCGCTCCAGCCCGAATCGCGCCCGTCCCTGAATCGCGCGCGCATTCGCCAGAAAAAGCGGCCCTCGCCGAGGCGCGGAACCAAGAGCGGCGCGCGCGCGCGCGTTTCGCTCGTCACGACCTTCTGGAAGCCCGCGTCCCCGGCGAGCTGTAACTCATACTCCGTCGCGCCGTCGACGAGGTCCCAGTCGAACACGGTGGCGGCCGCGGTCGCCGCCGCCGCGTCCGGTGCCGCGAGCGTTTCGTCCGGCAGCGGGCGGCGGAGGCGCGGCGGCACGAGGGCGAGAATGTCGACTTTGCGGACGTCGCTGCGCTCGAGGACGCCCGCGGCCGTCTCGCCGGTGACGCGCCAGTAATACGATCCAGCCGGGAGGTCCGCGAGGGGCGCGCCGGTCCCATGGACGGTCTCGCGACGGACGAGGGTCGCGAAGGCGGCGTCGCGTGAGACCTCGAGGAGCGTCTTGGTGAGCGGCGCGAGGTAGCGCCAGGAGAAGCCGATCGCCTCGCCCTCGGCTTCAAGAATTTTCGCGCCCCACGCCGGCGCCGCGAGCGCGATCGCGAGCGAGGTCGTCCCGAGCGCCAAACCGCGCGCATCGAGGCGATGGCGCTGCTCGGCTTGAATGACGAACTCACCTTGCGCGCCCTTGACCTTGGCGCTGCCCTTGAGGACCGTGATCTCGGCGGTGCCGTCCGCGGCGACGCTCACGACCGCCTCCGATGACCGCGCCCCGACGACGCCGACGGCCCCGTTTACTTTGAAGACGGTGTCGTTGTCGCTCGCGACGGCGCTGACGAGCACGGACCCCCTGCGGACGTCGACCATCGCGCGCGCGTCCGCGAGGAGCTCGACGACGACGAGCGACGACTCGCTCATGACGAGCGTCGTCGCATTTTTCATCTTGAGCGTCGCCCCGGAGGCGCTCCCGGTGAACACGTGGTCTTTCTCGCGGAGCTCGTGCCCGATGCCGACCGACTCCCAGACGGGAAAGGCGCCCGACCGCGTGCGGACGACGTCGGAGGTCTCGTCGAGCGTCGCGACGACCGGGTGGTCCGTCGCCGCAGATCGCCGCGCGAGCGTCTCGTTGAGGAGCAGGTAGACCGAGAGGCCGAGCACGATGACACCGCTGAGGTAGAGCCCCGCGTCGAGCTTGTGGCCGAAGTTCCTGGGGGCGGGGAGGTCCTGGCGCGCCGGCGCGCTCATCTCGTCGCTCATTTCAGGTGCCGCCCCGGTTGAAATGGGAGCAGAAGAACGAGAAGACGCGGCGCTCGTCCCATGGGATGGCTCGCTTTCGGATGGCGAAGGGGAGGCGGTCGCTGGCTGAAGCGGGGAAGTTTCGGCAAATCAATGAAAGGGTGACTCCATTATACCGCAGTCCCGGGCTTGTCGTCAGCGGCCGCCAACCGTCCGAGGCACTAGCGTTTGAAAGGCGCCCCCTTCGCGGTCTCGGTATCGCCGCCGCGGCGGTTCCCGGCGGGTGAGGAGCCGACGGCAGGGCGTCCCCCCCCGCCACGGGCGCGCGCCGACGCCATGGCGTGGCCGAGGCGAGCGTCCGGCCGGTCCGCGCCCGACGCGCCCGGGATCAGCTCGTGCCGCGTTCGCAAGATCCCGGATATTATGATAAAAAATCGATAAATCGGGGTGCCGTCGGCGACCCGAGCGGCGCGCAAAACCGCGACCGATGAGGACGCGAAGGAGGCCGAGGCCGCCCTTCGGCCCCGCAGCGCGCCCGGCACCGCGCTCGCATGGACGTTCACACGGTCATCTTAAGCGTTGCCGGGGCGCGCTTCCGCCTTAAGACGATCAGGGTGATGTCGTCCTCGGGCGGAACCGTGCCGTAGAAGGCGCGCGCCTCGCCGATCAGGCGGTCGCGCACTTCCTGGACGGGCAGGTGGCAGCTACTGCGCACGGCTTTGAGGAAGCG
>JAYVWD010000753.1:0-2257 GCA_043786345.1 Pseudomonadota bacterium | reverse complement strand
TTCATGGGTCCGGAGACCGGTTTCTCTACCGTCGCGCCTCGAACAGCCCCGACGATTTGGTGATGCGCACCGCCCCGTCGTCGTCCCGCAGCCCGTCGTAGTGCGCCAACACCCGCTCGAGCTGCGCCGGCGACAGGTCGACGTAGGACGTGTGGTACGCCGCCAGGTCGCGGGCGTCGGTGACGCGCAGCTCATCCTCGAACAGGTCGATGGTGCAGTTGCCGAAGACCGCGGCGATTTCCCCGCCCCCGTTCTCGAGCGCGAACCAGTCGGGCATGCCTTCGGTCCGGAAGGCGGGGTCCGAGGGAAAGCCGTTCGGGTAGAGGAGCGCCGAGATTTCCGGCGCCCGGACCTCTTCCATGTGGCGGGCGCCGTTGGTCGCCGCGAACAGCGCGCCGCCCGGGACGAGGACCCGGCGGAATTCCGCGAGCGCGCGGGCGCGGTCCGGCACGTGGTAGAGCATGTGGTTCGCGATCACGGCGTCGAAGTGCGCCGCCCCGAACGGCAGGCTCTCGGCGTCGGCGACGACGAAGACGGCGCGCGCGGCGACGGCGGGCGCCGCGGCGGCGAGGAGCGCCCGGCCCTCCGCGAGCATCCCCGGCGAGCGGTCGGTGAGCGTGAGGCGCCAGCTCTCGGGGAGGCGCGCCGCGTTGTGCCGCCAGAGCAGCGCCGTCCCGCAGCCGACCTCGAGCACGCGCGCGCCTTCCGGCAGCGCCAGGCGGTCGAAGACCCAGTCCATCCAGTTGACCGGGCTCTGGCTGTAGCGCGCGTGCAGCGCGATGCGTGCCGAGAGCTTGTCCGCGTTTTCGTATTGCTTGGTCAGGCGCTCGTTGCTCAAATGTTCCGGTCTCATGAGGCATTATTGCCAAAAAACGCCCCGCCCCTCCAGCGAACATCTTAAGATCTTGATTTTAAATGATAAATCAGGTTTCCCTGGCCTCGGGCCGCGCTTGTATTGTTCTCTGATCCCCCTCGGCCAAATGACCTCACGCAGGACCTTGCCCCATGTCCAAAGATGTCGCGACCGCCCGCACGACCTTCGTCCGTTACGCCTGGAGCGTCCTCGCGTACATCGTGCTCGTCGTCCTATGGGGCGCGTTCGTGCGGGCCTCCGGCTCGGGCGCCGGCTGCGGCGCGCACTGGCCGCTCTGCAACGGCACGATCCTGCAGCGCGCGCCGCGCTTGGAGACCATCATCGAGCTCAGCCACCGCGTGACGAGCGGCTTTTCCTTGGGGCTCGTCGGGGGCCTCGTGTGGCTGGCGTTCCGCGCCTACCCGAAGGGCTCGTCGGTCCGGCAGGGCGCCGTCCTCTCGGCGATCTTCCTGGTCCTCGAGGCGGCGATCGGCGCCGGTCTGGTGCTCCTCGCGCTGGTCGGCGGCAACGCCTCGGCCCTGCGCGCCGTCGCCATCGCCGTGCACCTCGTAAATACGTTTTTGTTGACCGCGGCGCTGACCTACACGGCGTATTTCGCCAGCACGGGGCGCCTCGAGCGCCTTTCCCCGGGCGCGACGCCGCTCGCCCGCCGCGCCGCGGTCATGGTCGGGGCCGCCTCGTTCCTGGTGGTCGGCGCGTCCGGCGCGGTCGTCGCGCTCGGCGACACGCTCTTCAAGGCGGCGTCGTTGGCCGAAGGCATGGCCCAGGATTTTTCGCCGACGGCGCATTTCCTGATCAAGCTGCGGCTCCTCCACCCGGTCTTCGCCGTGAGCGCCGCCTTCTACCTGATGATGTCGGCCTTCATCCTGCGGACCAGGACGCTCGACCGGGGCCTGCGGCGCGCGTCGTTGGCGCTGTCCTGGGCGGTATCGCTCCAGGTAGTCCTCGGCACCGTCAATCTGGTCCTGCTCGCGCCGGTGTGGATGCAACTCGTGCACCTCTTCGCCGCCGATGTGGTGTGGATGTCGCTGTGCATCTTCGCGTTCGAGGCGCTGGGGACGCGGAGCGCGGTCGAGGCTTCGGAATCCGTGCCGGGAACGGCGACGCCGGTCGTGGCGCTGAACTAACCATAACCACTGGAATCTGATCCTCGGATGCCCCGGAGGGCCGCACGCGTGCGAGGCATATTTACCTCGCGCCGCCGCCCGAGCCCCGACTGGTCGCCGACCCGCGCCGCGCCGGCGGTCGGCTCGAAGCGCCAGACGCTCGCACCCGTTCCGGTTGGGCGAGCGCCAGCGGCGACCTCCCGGTGGGCATGATTATGGCGGTCCAATCTATAAAAGGTCGGTGGCGCGGCAAAGGCCGATCGTCTTCAGGAATTCC
>JAYVWD010000752.1:0-20486 GCA_043786345.1 Pseudomonadota bacterium | reverse complement strand
GTCCGCGCCCTCGTCGCGCGGCGCGGGAAGATCCACGTGACGGTCGAGCTCGAGAGCGAACATGAGGACTGCGCGGCGGTCGACTGCATCAACTCCGAGACCAAGTGAGCGCCGCCGGCGTCAGGCGCCGAGGAAGCCTTTGAGCCAGTGCCGTACCGCCCCGGTCGCCACGTCGTAGTACTCCGGGACCTCCGAGAAGAGCTCGTGCCGCGCGCCCTGGACCAGACACAGCTGGACCTCGGCCGCGGCATGCGCCGACGCGAGCCGCACCCAGCGGTGAAAGGCCTCGTACTCGACGATCCCTTCCTTCGTGCCGCCGAGCAGCAGCGTCGGAACCCGCAGGGTCGCCAGGAGCTTCGGGTCGAAGCAGGCCAGGGTCGCCTTGAACGTCGCCGCGACCCAGCCGAACGTCGCGCCGCCGACGGGGTAAGGCGACGCGAGCATCGCCGCGTAGCGTTCGGCCTGGTGCGTATAGAGGTTGTCGGCGAACGGGATAGGACCGAGGCCGCCGGCGCCGGAGCTCACTCCGCCCAGGCGGAGCGCCGTCAGCGCCGCCGCGACCGGCCGCGCCAAGGGGCGCGGCACCGGCGCGTTCGGCATGCCGAGGAGCGGCGACGACAGGACGAGGGTTTTCGGTTTGAGGTGCCCTTCGAGCACGCCGTAGAGCCCAATGAGCCCGCCCATCGAGTGGGTGATCAGCGCATACGGTTTGTCGCCGCAGACTTTGGCGATCACCGCCGACGTGTCGCGCGCGTACGTGTCGTACGAGTCGACGTAGGCCCGCACGCCGCCCGAGGCGCCCTGGCCGCGGTGGTCCATGGTCAAAAAACCGCAGTCGCCGGGGAGCCTGAGGTCCGGCGCGAGGTAGTGGTACTTCTCGAGCCACTCCGTCCGGCCGTTGAGGAACACGACGAAGCGCCGGGGCGCCGCGGCGCCGCGGGTAAGGCCGTAACGCAGGTCGAGCGTGTCGTCCAGGTCGCGGACCGTGGCGATCTGAACGTCACCGGGCGACCCGGCCACCTGAGGGTCAACCATTGGGCCGGTAGCTGCGCTCATCGATCGCGGCATCCTCCAGCCAGTTCTTGAGTTGGCGCGGGTAGTTCGTGCAGAGGCCGTGCAGGCCGACGGTCTTGAGCGCCGTCCAGAGCCCCTCGCGGTCGCCCTCCTCGCCCGCCATCGTCGCCCAGGCATACACGCGCCAGCCGCGCGCGCCCGCCTGGTCCATCAAGTTGAAATCGACGAGGCCGACGTGCGGGTGGAGGATATTGGTGCCGGCCTTGTCGAGGAACACCTGCGGCGCGAGCACGGCGAAGAAGGGCCAGCTGAAGGTGTCCGGCAGGCTCCAAAGGCAGGCGCGCTGGACGACCGGGTGATGGCGGTAGATCCACACCAACGGCTCGGCCTGGAAGCACGAGACGATGACGGCGGCGCGGCGCGGATGGTTGACGACGGCCTCGGCGACGACGCGCGCCAGGTCCTCGGACTTGCCCTTGATCTCGATGTTGAGCTCGATCCGAGGCAGGAGCCGCGCCACCACCTCGTCGAGGAACGGGAGCGGGTCGCCGTTGATCAGCTTGATCTTCGCGAGCTCCTTGCGGGTCATTTGCGAGATGCGCGCCGGCCTGCCCGTCGTGCGGGAGGCGTCGTCGTCGTGCATGACGACCGCGTGCCCGTCGGCCGACAGCTGCACGTCGAGCTCGAGGCGCTGGGCGCCGCCCTGCACGGCGAGCTCGAAGGCCTGCCAGCTGTTCTCGAGCGCCTCCTTGTTGGCGCCTCTATGGGCGATGACCTGCATGGGATTTTCCGAATAGAGTCGAAAGATTACGCCTGGATGTCCACGGTACCGCGAAAGGCTTTCCCTAGGCAATTGCTGCCTTCTTTCCCCGGGGCCTTTCGAGACTTAAAATGTGCTCAGGCCATCAGCCTTCGAAAAAGGGGAACTCCATGCGCATCCGCCTCACCGCCCTAATCAACTGCGCCCTCGGCGCCTTTGCTGCCGTCTCGGCGGGGACCGTTCTGGCGCAAGGAATGGGCGGAGGCGGAGGCGGCAAGCCGCGCGCCGGCGGCGAAGGCGAAGCGCGCTCGTTCCTCGTAAGCCCACAGCTCGATTTTATGAGCGGCGAGACCCTGGGCCACATGGAATTCAACCTCGGCGGCCAGGGCACGATCGGGCTCGAGGGGGTCCTGCAGAGCAAACTCGAGCACGTTTCCGAGAAGGAGCAGCTCCTGACCGGCGAGTCGCTCGTCACCTCGGCCCGCGGCGTCGGCATCCTGGTCGCGCGCTACACCGATCCGATGACGATGGGGGGATTCTATTGGTCCCTTGGCGTCGGCTATCGGGAGGAGGCGGCCAAGTGGTCCGTCAAGCCCGAGGACAACGACAAGGGCGTCGATCTGAACCTCGTCGACGCCGCCTCGGGCCGCCTCAATCACGACGCGACCCTCAAGGGTTCGACGGCGACGGCGCGCCTCGGATACCGCTTCGTCGGCTCGGACATCCCGCTGGTGGTCGGCCTCTACATCGGGGCGCGGCACTTCCAGGCGACGGTGCGGGACGTCGAGCACAAGAGCGAGGACGGCACCGCCGACGCGGGCAGCGGCGAAGAGACCGTGACCTATAACGACATGACCGAGCTCGAGAAGAACCGCCTCAAGCGGAGCTTCATGACGACGGCGCACGCGGCGTTGGAAGTCGGGGTCGTCTTCTGAGACGCGCCGTCAGGGCCGCCAGACGGCCCCGCCTTTGAGCGGGGCGTCCGTGATGGACCGCCCGCCCCACACCACCAGCCCGCCGTTGAGCCAAAGGGCGACGTTCTTCGTGCGGGCGTTCGGGGCGCCTTCCCAGCGGAGGGCCGTCCAGGTGTGGGTCGCCGGGGCGAAGAACGCGCCGCTGTTCAGCTCGTAGCCGTCGATGTCGGTGCCGCCGAAGACGACGAGCTTGTCCTCGGCCCAGACGAGGCTCGGGTTGGCCCGTTGCGAGGGCGCGCCCGGGGCGGGGATTTTGGCCCAGGCGTCGAGCGCCGGATCCCAGACGACGCCGGCGGCGTTCTCGCCGCTCGCCTCGTCCCGCTGGGGGTACTCGAAGTAGAAGACCAGGCTTCCGCCGGTCCAAAGCGCCCGGTCCCAGTGGCAGCCGAAGGCCGGCGCCGCCGTGCTGGTCTTGGCGGCCCACTTGTCGGCGGCGGGGTCGTAGAGGTAGGCGGTCGGGGCGCAGGTCTCGGCGTCCTTCTTCCAGACCAGGAATTTCCCGGCGATGCCGGCGCCGGCAGCCCCCGCGGCCCAGGCGCCGCCATACTGCCCGGCGGGCGGCGCGTCCCGGCTCGAAACGGCGCGCCAGGCGTCGGCGGTCCGGTCGTAGACGGCACCGTTCTCGAGCCGGCCAGACGCGTCCGAGCCGCCCCACACCAGGACTTCGTGGTCGCTGGCGACCATCAGCGGCGCGCGGCGGCCTGCCGGGGCGTTGGCGACGCTCACGGCGCGCCATTCGTCGCTCGAGGCGACGTAGAGCGCGGCCGTCTGGCGGTAGGCGATGATCTCCCTGAGCGCGCCGGTGCACACGCCGCCGAAGATCATGAGCCCGTCGCCGACGGCGGCGCTGCCGAAGCCGGCGCCGAGGCTCAAGCTGTCCGGCACCCTGACCGCGGCCCAGGCGTCGGCGGTGCCGTCGTAGGCGTTGACCTTCACCTGCCCGCTGCAGTTTCCGGCCGTGCTCGACGACAGCACGAGCATCCGCCCGCCGACGGCGACCGCCGCCGGGTCGTCCAGGGCCGGCGCTTCCCGCGAATTCATCGCGGTCCACACGCCGACGCCGCTCGGCGGGTCGTCGAAGAGCCCGAGCTGGTTCGAGATCCGGTAGTTCGCGTCGTCGAAGCCGAGGACCCATAAATACTCATGGAAAACCAGCCGATACACGTCCGCGCCCTTGCTGAACCAGTCCTCCCAGCGGGCGCGGTCGAGCTGGATCGCCTTGCGGCCCCTGTAGAGCGGGTCGTCGATCACCCGCGCGTCCACCTGGTCGCCGGCGGAGTCCACCAGCTTCAGGTCGACGGGGTCGATGCGCGTCGCCTCGAGCGCGTCGCGAAGCCGCGCGATGTCGCCCGCGGCGAGCGGCGCCAACCCCGGGTCGAGCGCCATCAGGTGCGCGTAGATGCGGTAGCCCTTCGACACGAAGATCGACGCGAGGCGGTCACCGCCGTGGCTCTCATGGCCCTGCACGGCGTCGTCGCCGTGGCGGCCCTTCTTCTGCATCAACAACGGGTTTCCGTTGCAGGCGACGGCGCCAAGGACCAATGCGGTAACGACCCGTCTCATCGTTTGACCCCTCTTGCCGCGGCCGTATCCGAGACCGGATAGAGCGAGATCGTGAGCTGATAGACGTCATGCCGCGGCGGCTCCGCCTCGAGGAACGCGCAGAGCTTGCGGCGAAAGGCCTTGATGCGCTCCTTCGCCTCGGGCAGCAGGTTGGCGTTGATGGCCATCGTCATCGCCGACTGGTCGCGCCGCTCGAGCGGCACCTCATCCAGGGCGCGCGAGGCCATGTCCAGGATCTGCTTCTGCATTTTACGCAGGGCCGTGGTGGTGAAGTCGGGGCCGATGGTCGTCAGGTCGCGTTCGAGGCGCGTCAGCGACCCGTCCGCGCCGACCTCGAGCAGCCCGAGGCGCGCGAGGCGCTCGATCGCGAACCGCACCTCGGAAACCGTGAGCCCCAAGGCGCGCGAGATCCAGGCCGGGTCGGGACGGAAGCCGTCCACGGACATCAGCTCGAGGAGCGCGAAGTGGTACCAGTCCGCGATCACCTGAAACGCGTCCAGGCCGATCTGACTGAAGTGGTCGTCGTGCAGGGTCGCGCCGGGGCGCTTCGGCGGCCCCTTCGCCGAGGCCCCGGCGAAACGGCGGACCTCGCCCGGCGCCAACGCCAGCCGCTTCACCAGCCGCTGGAACATGGGCCGCGAGATCCCCCGCTTGCCCGACAACAGCTTCGACATCGCCGACGGCTCGACGCCGAGCGCGCGCGAAAACGCGCGCAAGCTATAGCGAGGATTGCCTTTGCAGCGGCGCACCAGCTCGTTCTGGAGAAAGAGCCGGAAGTCGCCGCTCGCTCCGGCGGCGTCGGTCGTCGTCGTCACGGCGTGCGTTTTCCTGAAATTTACGGGAATCTCTGAAAAATACGGTAGACCCAACGGGCGGAAAAAGCCAGATGGGGTGGGTTTCTCAATGATTTCGGCGCGAAACGCCCCCGGCCGTTCGGTTGCCTCAGAAATTCAGTGTCCACTTCCATTAACCAATCCGCCCTCACGGCCGACCTGGTTGCCGGATTTGACTCGAACAAACGGGTTTCGCGGGGCGCCGATGGGGTCGGTGAAGAGGGCACGGAATTTCCGAGACAACGAAACGGCCGGCAGGGCGCAAGCCTCACGCCGACCCTTCTCTTCCGCCAATCCCCGCCCAAGGGCTCAACGCCAACGACGCCGCTCCCGGCAGCGTCAACCAGGCAAGCGGCCCCTGCGCCGCATGCGCCGTTATCGCGAGCAAGATCAACGCCTGCGCGCCGAGCAGCGCCAGCCAAAAGGGCCGCGGCAGCTTCGCCGCGGCCGCCGAACCGACCAGAACCAGAAGCAGGTAAGCACCCGCGGGCCCGCCGACGGGCGCGTCTTCGCCGAGCGCCAGGCGCACGCCGAACGAGAGGACGAGGGCCGTGACGGCGAGCGCCAGGGCCTCCGGCAAATGCCGCTGCAGCTCGTCGGCGCGCACCCGCTTGAGCAACGGCCAGGCGCCGAGGCCCGCCAAGGCCGTCGCCGCGACGAGCCCGGCGGCCGCGAGGGGCGCGGTTCCGTGCAGCAGCATCCACGGCAGGTAGACGGCGAACGCCAGGCCGCTCGTGCGGCACCAGTCGCCGAGCGTGAGCCGGGTGCCGAAGAGCGGCACCATCACCAGCAGCGCGACGATCGCGTAGGCCGAGGCGCCGTGGCTCAGCATCGCGAAGGCGAAGCCGGTCGCGGCGAGGAAGAGGCGCGAGCGCGAGTCGGGCAGCCAAAGCAGCGCGGCGACCGCGACGAGCCACGAGGCGCCGGCGGTGACGGCGGGGGACTCCAGGAGTCCGAGGTTCGTGACCAGCGCCGCGCAGCCGGTCGAGACGACGGCCGTCACCGCGTGGCGCCGGCCCGCGCCGAGGAGCCGGAGGACGAGCCAGACGGCCGGGATCCAGAGCGTCTGGAGGAGCGTGTCGGTCACGACCGCCGATGCCGCCGGCGCCAGGGCGAAGCGGACCGCGAGCTGCAGCGGCTTGTCGCCGCCGGCGAGCGCCGCCACGGGTTGGCCGAGCTGAAACGTCGTGAGGCCCGCCATCATGAGGAGCGGCACCTGCACGTCGCTGCAAAGCAGCACGAAGCGCAGGACCTTTCCGCGCAGCCGCTTTCGCGCCAGGAGGACCAGGGTCGGCGCCACCAGGAAGGCGGCGTGGGCGGCGCGCGCGGGGCCAGGCGCGAGGTCGCGCAGGATCAGGAGCGCGTAACAGAGGCAGAGGCTCATCGCCACGGCGACGGCCATGCGGACGTGCGGGGCCTCCGTGACCTCGGCCGTGTCCCGGCAGCGTCCGACCGCGATCAGGATGCCCGGCAGCAAAAGCAGCCAGAGCAAGGCTCCCGGCAGGAGCCAGAGGCGTATGGCTTGTAGGACCAGAGCCATGCGGCGCCCCCTTTCCCCAAAAATAGCGGCTCCGCGCCGCGAAGGGAACGCGCCGGCCCGCGCCGGCGACACGAAGCGTGTCTGATACGGGCGGATTCCCGCCGCAAGCGACACAAATGAGAGGCCCGCGCCCGGGAACGCCCGGGCGCGGGAGGGATGCGTAACCGTTAGGTAAAGCCGCTGGTTTTCGCGAAACTCTTACATCTGGTCGTAGGTCACCTTGACCGCCGCGCCTTCGGCCGGAACGTGGCCCGCGTCGAACTTCACCGCGTTGTTGCCGGCGTTGTAGGTCCACGTGGTGGTCGCGACGCCGTTGACGGTGACGACGATCGTGCTCAGGACCGGGGCGGTCGGCAGCACCACTTGCGAGATCTGCGAGTCGAGGTCCAAGCCGATCTTGGCGAGGGAGTTGTTCCAGTTCGTGTCGCAGATGCTCTGGACGATACCGCCCGTCTTCTGCGCCGCGAGGATGTACTGCGTGCCTTCTTCCGCCGGAGCCGTATGGGGCGCCGCACAGAGCTCGCCGTTGGGGAGGCGGGTCGGCGTGATCGCCGAGACCGAGAACTTGCCGTTGCCCTTCACGCCGCGGAGGTACGTGATCATGTCTTCTTCGGTGAAGCGGAACTGCGTGTACCCTTCCGCGAAGAAGTTGTGACCGTTGTACGCGTCGACCTGGGAGAGGCCGATGCCGTCGTCCTGCTCGTCGGACACCACGATGACCGCGAGGAAGGCCCCGTCCCGCACCAGGTGCTCGTTCTCACCGGAGAGCGACTTCGCAACGGCCATCTGCGCCGCCTTGAGGCCGTGCTCGAAGCCGGAGCCGTCGACGCCCTGGCTGACGTAAGCGTTGAACTTCGACACGAGGTCGACTTCGCCGCGCTTCAGGACTTTGCGGCCCGCAGTGCCCACGAAGGAGCCGCGCAGGTGCGTGGCCGGGCTGCCGCCGTAATCCGCCGGGCATACCCGGTCGGCGAGGGCCGCAGGCATCGTATCCTGACAGATGTCCGTCGTCGTGACGGCCGTCTGGAAGTCGTGGCCGGCGTCGTTCAGCGCGTTGATCATCGCGTTGAAGTTCGTCGCCAGGTACTGCTGCTCCTCGGACATGGAGTTCGAGGTGTCGACGATCCAGAGGATGTCGACCTTGCCGGCGCTCGGCTGCATCAGCTCGACCGTCTTGTGAACGGTCGTACCGCCCGAGGTGGTGCCGCCCGCCGACGTGCCCCCCGCCGACGTGCCGCCCGCCGTCGTGCCGCCAGCCGTCACCGCGCCGTCGGTCGTTCCGCCCGCGGACGTGCCGCCAGCCGTAGTCGCACCGGCCGTCGCGCCGCCCGCCGCCGTGCCGCCCGCCGTGGTCGCGCCGTCGGACGTGCCGCCCGCCGAGGTGCCGCCCGCCACGGTTCCGCCCGTTCCCGTGGCGCCGTCGGTCGTTCCACTAGTCGACCCCCCCGCGGTTCCGGCGCCGTCGCCGCCACCGGGAAACTTCAAGCCACCCTCGCCGACGCCTTTGGCGTTCGGGTCGCCCGCTTGGAGGATCGGGCCGCCGGCGCCGCCGGCGATGCCGACGACCACGTCGTCGCCGGTGCCGAGGATGCCGTCGGGTCCCGTGCCGATGTCGTCCTGAGTGCCCAAGGTCCCGTCCGGCCCGGCACCGACGTCGTCCTTCGTGCCAAACGTGGCATCCGGTCCGGAGCTCACGTCATCCGGCGTCCCCATGATGCCGTCGGGTCCCGCGCTGACCGGGCTCCCCTCGAGGCCTTTCGCGTTGACGTCGCGGTTCCCGCCGCGATGCGCCTCGCTCGGGAGGCCGTCCATCGCCCCGTTCTTCCGCGCCACCGCGTCGTCGCTGCTGAGCCGCTTCGTCTGCGTGTTCTCAGTGAACGAAGGAGCCTGGTTACCACACGCGGTCATCGCCATGGCGAGCGCGACCGGTGCCAGGATGCTTTTGCCGAAAATGGGCAAAAGCGTGCCGAGCTTTGACATGACGGAACCCCCTCTAAAGTCGTCCTTGGCAGACGGTCTGGCGCTCCGAAGTGGAGCAAACCAGCGTTCTGAGGGCACACGTTCGGCCCCGATCGCTTTCGCTAAAGCAATGAATTATAACGATGTATTATCAATTGGTTGTGGCATTCAATGGCGACGGCCCTCAATCGCGGGCGCCCCCATTCCGAACCACGCCTGACGGTCCTGCCGGACCTGGAGGCGCCATGAATCCCGTTCGTTCCCTCATTCTGGTCATCCCCTCATCGAGCACGTGAAGCACATCAAGGCCGGCGGCTTTCACCTGGTCCGACGGCAGGGCGGGACGGGCCGACCCGCCCTGCCCGGCCGTCTACGCGCCGGTCTGCAACCTCTAAAGGTCTTTAAGAAAAAGCCCGCTCGTCTTCGGGCTTGCGGGCCCTGGGCCGCCTCCGTGATACTGTCCCCTCCGACGGACATATCCTAAGGAAAGGTCCCCCCACCGCCGTGCGCATCGCCATCGACGCCAGGATGATCAGCCCCGGCAGCATGCACGGGATCGCGCGCTACGTGTTCGAGCTGCTCCAATGCCTCTCGCACATGGCGGCCGAGTACGAGTTCTACATCCTGGTGAACCCGGACAGCCCGCTGGAAACCATCGCCTGGCCGGCGCACATGCACCTCGTCACGGTCCATGGCAGTTGGATCAGCCTGAAGCAGCAGTGGGAGCTGCCGCGGATCCTCAAAGAGATCAAGGCGGACCTCTTCCACGCCCCGAGCTTCATGGCGCCGCTCGCGAGCCCGTGCCGGATGGTGATGACCATCCACGACTTGAACCACATGGTGCTGCCGCAGTTCTACACGCCATTCCACCAGTTCTATTACCAGGTGTTCGTGCGGAGCTGCATCCGGAAGTCGGAGTACATCCTCACCGTCTCGAACTTCTCCAAGAACGAGATCGTCAAGAACCTGAATATCTCGCCGGAAAAGGTCTTCGTGACCTACAACGGCGTCTCGTCGAACTACGCGCCGGTGACCGACCAGGAGCAGCTCGCCTACATCAGAGACCTCTATGAGCTGCCCGAGAAGTTCATCCTGTGCGTGTCGAACAACAAGCCGCACAAGAACGTGCACCAGCTCGTGCGCGCCTACTGCTATTCCAACGTCGACATCCCGCTCGTGCTCGCCTGCCCCGTCGACCGGAACCTGATCCGGATCGCCGAGAGCTTCGGCAAGAAGCACCGCATCTACTTCTCCAAGTTCATCGACGAGGAGCATCTGCCCGGCGTCTACTCGATGACGCACCTGTTCGTGTACCCGTCGACCTACGAGGGCTTCGGCCTGCCGCCGCTCGAGGCGCTGTCGTGCGGCGCGCCCGTCGTCGTCGCGCGCTCGTCGTCGCTGCCGGAGGTCGTGGGCGACAGCGCCATCTTCACGAACCCCTTCGATTATCAGGACATCGCCCGCGCCCTCGAGCTCGGCTGCAGCGACGAGGCCCTGCGCACGCGCTTGAAAGCCATCGGCGTCCGCCACGCCAAGCGCTTCTCGTGGCAGTCGATGACCGAGCAGACGCTGCGCATCTACCGCAAGTGCGGGCAGAGCGGCGCCCCCGTCCTGACGGCCGCCGATTCCCCCGCGGAGGCCAAGGCATGAGGATCGGCATCAACGGGCGATTCCTCGCCGCCAAGCGCACCGGCGTCCAGCGCGCCGCCTACAACCTGATCCGCGCCATCGTCAAGGTCGACCGGGTGAATGAGTACGTGCTCTTCACCCCGGAAGACCAGGTCCTGAACCCCGACTGGCAGTACCCGAACGTCCGCATCGTGCCGTCCAACCTGCGCGAAGGCGAGACGATCCGGAACCACATCTGGGAACAGTTCTCGCTGCCGCGCCTAGCTATGCGCTACCAGGTCGACATCCTGCACTCGCCGGCCAACCTCGCGCCGCTGCTCTACAAGGGCAAGTCGATCGTCCACATCCACGACCTGTGCTTCGTCGTGAACCCGCAGTGGTACAGCTTCTCGTTCCGCACCCTCTACAACTTCATCATCCCGCGCCTGGCGCGCCGGGCGGCGAAGGTCATCACCAACAGCAACAACTCGCGCAACGACCTGCTGCAGTTCTGCGACCTCCAGGCCGAGAGCGTGAGCCACGTGCACTGGGCCGTGGACGACCTGTTCCTGCAGGAGCCGCCGGACGACGCCAAAGACCCGCCGCCCGGCTTCCCGCCGCTCAGCGACTACATCCTCTACGTCGGCTCGCTCGAGCCGCGCAAGAACATCGGCACCCTGCTCGAGGCCTACGAGCTGCTGCGCGCGACGCACCCCGACATCAAGACGAAGCTCGTCCTGATCGGCGGCGAAAGCCCGCTGTTCGCCGAGGTCCGCCTCAAGGTGAAGCAGTTCAAGGAGGACGTCCTCTTCAAGGGCTTCGTCTCCGACCACCTGCTGCGCGAATACTACCGCCGCGCGCGCCTCGTCGTGTACCCGAGCCTCTACGAGGGCTTCGGCCTGCCCCCCCTCGAGGCGATGGCGAGCGGCGTGCCGGTGGTGACGACCATGACCTCGTCCATCCCGGAGGTGGTCGGCGACGCGGCGCTCATGGTAAGCCCTTACGACATCGGGCAGCTGGCCGAGACGATGAGCCGGGTCCTGGGCGACCCGGTCTTGAGCGCGACGCTGATTGCGCGGGGCCGCGAGCAGGTCAAGAAGTTCAATTGGTACCGGGTGGCGCGCAATACGCTCGCCGTCTATTACGAGGTCTACAACACGACCCCCGGCCGCCCCGGCGCCCGCCACGTCCCGTTCGAGCGATGGAAAGAGCTGCGCGCGGGCGAGGCGGCCTCCTTTGGATAAACAAGCTTTGGTTTGAGAGGTACGGTCCGTGGAACGTCGGCGCATCAAAGACATCCTGGCTTCCGGCAAGGCCGGCGAATCCGTCACGGTCGGCGGCTGGGTCCGCAGCAAGCGCGATTCCAAGGCCTTTTCCTTCCTCGTGCTCAACGACGGCTCCGCCCAGGACAACCTCCAGACGATCATCGACGCCGGCGTCCCGGGCTCGGACGCTCTGCCCCACTGCAACACCGGCGCCGCCGTGCGCGTCGTCGGGACGCTCAAGGAAAGCCAGGGCAAAGGCCAGGCCGTCGAGCTCCAGATCACGGGCTTAACCCTCCTCGGCGGCGCCGATCCCGAGACCTACCCGCTGCAGAAGAAGGGGCACACGCTCGAGTTCCTGCGCGAGATCGCGCACCTCCGGCCCCGCTCCAACACCTTCGGCGCCGTCTTCCGCGTCCGCAGCGCGCTGGCGCAGGCCGTGCACGAGTTCTTCCAGGCCCGGGGCTTCCTCTGGGCGCACACGCCCATCATCACGGCGAACGACTGCGAGGGCGCCGGCGAGCTGTTCCAGGTAACGACCTTCGACCTCAACAAACCGCCGCCGAAGAACGACCAGGGCGGCATCGACTGGAAGCAGGACTTCTTCGGCAAACGCGCCCACCTCACCGTCTCGGGGCAGCTCGAGGGCGAGTTCATGGCGATGGCCCTGGGCGACATCTACACCTTCGGGCCGACGTTCCGCGCCGAGAACTCCAACACGACGCGGCATTTGGCCGAGTTCTGGATGATCGAGCCCGAGATGGCCTTCGCCGACCTGAACGACGACGCGCAGCTCGCCGAGGACTTCCTCAAGGCGATGTGCAAGGCCGTGCTCGAGCGCTGCCCCAAGGAGCTGGAGTTCCTCGAGAAACAGTATAAGACGGTGACGATCGCCGACATCGCGGCGCTGTCCGACTCGACGTTCGCGCGCCTCACGTACACCGAGGCCGTCAAGACCCTCAAGGCCTCCGGCCAGGCCTTCGAGTTCCCGGTGGAATGGGGCGCCGACCTCCAGAGCGAGCACGAGCGGTTTCTCACCGACACGGTCTACAAGGGGCCGGTGATCGTCACGGACTATCCGGTGGACATCAAGTCGTTCTACATGCGCCGCAACGACGACGGCAAGACCGTCGCGGCGATGGACGTCCTCGCGCCGCGCATCGGCGAGATCATCGGGGGGAGCCAGCGCGAGGAACGCCTCGACATGCTCCAGGCCGCGATGGCCGCCAAGAAGATCCCCACCGCCGACCTGGAGTGGTTCCTGGACCTGCGCCGGTATGGCTCCGCCCCCCACGCCGGTTTCGGCCTCGGGTTCGAGCGCCTGGTTCAGTACCTGACCGGCATGGGCAACATCCGCGATGTGATCCCCTGCCCCCGCGCTCCACAAACCATTGATTTCTAAGAACTTTACGCACCCATCTGCCGGGCTCTCAGAAATTCGCGAGCTGGTTCGAGCAGTTGTTGACGTTCTTTCACCTATGCATATATATTGCCCAACCTTAGCGTAGCCTTTGGAGCATAAGTCCTAAAATGAAGACACATAGCGTCAAATTGGGCGAAATCGGCCCGAAGAAGTGGGTCGTCGTCGACGCCGCGGATCAAACCCTCGGCCGCCTTGCGGTGGAAGTCGCGCGCGTTCTCCGCGGCAAACACAAGCCGATGTTCTCCCCGCATCTCGATACCGGCGACGCCGTCATCGTGATCAACGCCGAGAAGGTCAAGCTCACGGGCAATAAGCTGACCGACAAGGTCTACCACCACCACACCGGCTGGATGGGCGGCATCAAGTCCATCACTGCCCGCGACCTCCTCGCGAAGCACCCCGACCGGATCGTTCTGAACGCCGTCAAGGGCATGCTCCCGAAGAACAAGCTCGGCCGCGCGATCGCCACGCACCTGCGCGTGTACGCCGGCTCCCAACATGGCCAGGAAGCGCAAAAGCCCGAGCCGATGCCCGTTCGTAAGCTCACGAAATAACGGAACAGGGACCACATGGCACCGAAATACATTCATACTGTCGGCAAGCGTAAAACGGCGATCGCCCGGATCTGGATGAAGCCAGGCAAAGGCGACATCGTCATCAACAAGCGCACGATGGACGAATACTTCATCCGCGCCACCTCGAAGATGGTTGTCCTGCAACCCTTCGAGCTGACGAACACCGCGGGCAAGTTCGACATCCGCGTCAACGTCCTCGGCGGCGGCCTCTCCGGCCAGGCCGGCGCGATCCGCCACGCGATCTCGCGGGCGCTCGCCGGCCAAGACATCGAGATGCGCAAGGTCCTCAAGCGCGCCGGCCTGATCACGCGCGACTCGCGGAAGAAGGAGCGCAAGCTGCCAGGTCAACCGTCCTCCCGCGCGCGCTTCCAGTACTCGAAGCGCTAACACTTACCGCGGAGCCTAAGCTCTCATGGCCGAGAACATCGACGATCTCACTATCGCGTTCTACCAGGACGACCGCAACGTCCTCAAAGAGCTCGAGAAGACCGTGCTCACGCGCGGCAACTGGACGACGATCATGTACCTCTTCCAGGAGCTCAACAAGAAGACGAACGAATACGAGGCCCCCAAGGTCTCGATCCGTCGTTACCAGAAGCGCGGCGGCGTCTACAAGCAGCAGAGCAAGTTCAACATCTCCTCGGCCAAGCAGGGCAAGGAGATCGCCAACATCCTCGTGAAGTGGTTTGACGAAGCCCACCTCGCGAAGTTCGGCGGCACGACGGCGGCGCCGCCGGAAGCCGCTGGCGGCGGCGACGACGACGAAGTCACGACCCAACGCGACATCTGACTTAGACGCAAAGACCTCGAAGGAAGCCGGCACCCGCCGGCTTTTTTTCGTTTCACTTCCAGCGCAGGAACCGCGACAGGTGGGTGAAGAGCCGCCGCTTGACGACCCGGCCCGGCTCGCGCCGCTCGGCCATGTCCATGCGCTTCTCGAGGTACGACAGGATCTGCTTATCGCGCGCGCCGTGCTCCGTTTCCCACCAGGCGAACGGGTCGACCGAGACGAGCGCCCGCGTCACACCGACCGGCCCGCCGCCGTCGCCGAGCGCCGTCAAGGTGTCGCGCGGCGACCAGGCCGGCCGCTCGTCGCCCCAGCCGAGCGCCGCGAGGGCCCGCGCCGTCTCCGCCGTGCCGCCGATGACCTTCAGGACGTCGCAGCGCGTCAGGATCATGAGCGCGGACACCATCAGAGACAGCGCCGCGACGGCGGTCTCCGGCAGACCGCCCGAGGCGGAGCCGACGTTCACGTGCAGCACGCGGAACTGACGGAAGTAGGCCTGGGCTTCGACGCTTAGGATGGGCGCGCCGTGCTCGCCCTCCCCGCCGGCGAAGAGTAGCCAGCGCCCCGCGAGCTGGCCGGCTTCGCGCTTCCGGCCCGTCTCGAAAGGTAAGGGACGAAAAAATCCGCTGGCCGGCGCTTGGGCCAGCGCGATAAACGCCCGCATGTCCGTGTCGTTCCAGGCCTCTGTGAGCAGCCAACGGAAATCCGGCGTCGTCAGCGATGCCGCTGCGATTCGTGGTATTATCGAGGCACGCCTTGTCCCCACCGATTTCGCCCCCAACGACGCCCTGGGGCTTCCCCCGCAACTTGTGGAACGCCTCATCATATCAGGAGGAATGCGATGTTCAACGGCCCGAAGCAACAACCGGACAAGCAAAAGAAAGCGGCCGCCGCGCGCGACGGCGCCGTTACCATCCTCACGAGCGGCTGCCACTTCTCCGGCAAGCTCTTCTGCCGGGGCGCCAGCCGCATCGGCGGCAAGATCGAAGGTCAGATCATCTCGGAAGGCCTCCTCATCATCGAGGAAGAAGCCGTGATCATGGCTGAAATCAAGGCCGATGAGGCGATCATCCAAGGCAAGGTCACCGGCAAGCTCCAGGCCACCGGCCGCGTCGAGCTCTGCGCGTCGAGCCGCTTCGAGGGCGACATCATGACGCCGGTGCTGATCGTCCGCGAGGGCGCGCAGTTCAATGGCCGCTCGACGATGGTCACCATCCAGGAGCAGCCGACCCGCATGCCCAAGGTCCTGCCGGGCGGTAAGGGCTCGAAACACGAGACGAAAAATGATGGACCCGATGTCGGCGGCAAGCCGGCCGACGTCGCCAGCTACAAGCTCCCCGAAGTGAACGTGTGAGCCCCTGGACCCCGACGCCGCCGGGCTTTTCGGCGGCTTGGCTTCCGAGCCGCATCGTCGGGCTGGTCCCGGGTCCCGCGCTCCCCTGGAGCGCGGTCGGCGCCCCGCCGGGCAAAGGCCGGGCGTCCGCGGTCGTGATGCTCTTCCTGCCGCCGTGCGCCGGCGACACGGCGGCGCGGATCGTCCTGATCCGGCGCTCGACCACGGTGCGCTCGCACCGCGGGCAGATCGGCTTCCCCGGGGGCCGCGCCGAGCCGGACGACGCAACGCCCGCGGCCACCGCGCTGCGGGAGCTGGAGGAGGAGCTCGGCCTCCCCGTCGCCCGCGTCTCGACGATCGGCTGCCTTCCCGCCGTGCCCGCGCTCGACGGCGCGCCGGTCGTCACCGTCGTCGGCGCGGCCGCGGTGGAGCTTTCGGACATGAAGCCGGCGCCGGAAGAGGTCGACTTCGTCTTCGCCGAGCCGTGGACCCGCTTCACGCGCGCCGAGGACCGCGCCTTCGCCTTCAACATCTTCGGGAACTGGAGGCAATCGCACCTCTTTTCCCTGCCCGCGCGACCCGTCTGGGGCCTAACGGCGGTGATCCTTGCGCGTTGCGACTTGGGCGGCCGGTAGGCTATAACGGCCTCCTCGACGCCGTCGTCCGAGTGGAGGAGCCCTTTGAAATACGCGCCCGCCCTTTATACGGCCGCCGTCGCCGCCGCCGGCCTCCTGACGTACACGAGCTGTACGCAGGAACAGCAAAACAAGATCTCGCGCAGCATCCAGAACTTCACCGGCACCAACGGCGTCCTCGACGTCATGGGCAACGGCGTCGTGATGTACCGCTTCATCAACATCGACAAGATGACCACCGCGACCGCCACCGGCGAGGGCGCGCAGGGCGCGGCGCGCTCGTACCGCTACGGCTACGGCATCTTCGACAAGAACCTCAACTACAAGCCGGACGCGGGCGAAAAGAAGGTCTACTTCGAAGTCAGCGACTACGGCACGCCTTACATCTTCTATGAAAACCCCTTTAGTGACTGAGCCGTGGACCGCGCGGCGCGGGGCCTTCACCCAGGGCGCGATGCCGCTCTTCGACGTCCGCAGCGAGAAGGAGTTCGCGCGCGGCGCCGTCCCCGGCGCCGTCAACGTCCCCCTGCTCTCGGATGCCGAGCGCCACGACGTCGGCCTGGCCTACAAGACGGTCGGGGCGCACGACGCCGTCCACATGGGCATGGAGCTCTTCGCCGCGAAGTGCGAGGCCTTCCGCGCCGCGATCGACCGCGGCGCCGCCGGTCGGAAGGTGATCGGCGTGCACTGCTGGCGGGGCGGGATGCGCTCGACCCTCGTCGCCACCTGGCTCGGCGTCATGGGCTACGAGCCGGTCGTCCTGCGCGGCGGGTACAACGGCTTCCGGAAGGAGGTCCTGCAGACGCTGGAAGCGCTGGCCGAGCGCGACCTGCTCGTCCTCGACGGCCGCACCGGCGCCGGCAAATCCGCGCTCCTGACGCGCTTCCCGGCCGGCTTCCCGCTGCTCGACTTCGAGGGCCTGGCCCACCACCGCGGCTCGGCGTTCGGCGATTTCGCGCAAAAGGCGCCGGTCCCCACCCAGCAGAACTTCGAGAATAAGCTCGCCGACCTGGCCCTGGACCTGCCGCCGACGGGGCCGATCCTGGTCGAGATCGAGACCCTGCTCGGGCCCATCTACATGCCGCACCGCCTCAAGGAAAAGATCCTGATCTCGCCGATCGTGCAGGTCTCGCGCGACTTCGACGACCGCGTCGACCGGCTGACGCAGGACTACGTGCACAACTGGGACGAGGCCGCGGACGCGCTCTTCGCCGTCCGCTGCGCGCTGCTCAAGAAGCACCTCGCCGCCAGCGACCTCGAGACGATCATCGCCGCGGTCGAGCGCCGCGACTTCCGCCTGGCCATCGAGATGCTGCTGCGCCTGCGCTACGACAAGGCGTACGACAAGGGCATCGTGCGCCGGGAGCCGCACGTCGTCGCGCGGTTCAACCTGACGCAGGACGAGGACGCGGCGGTCGCGTGGATCCGCGACTACGTCCGCCGCTGACGTTTAGGCCGGGATCAATTGAGGCTCGTCGGCGCGACGTCGAAGCCGAGCGCGAACCAGACGACGAAGCGGTACTGGCCGAGCAGGGGCCAGAGCGCCTTCGGGTTCTCGAGGTTCGCGCGGCCGAGGTAGACGCCCGGGGCTACTGAGCGGATCTCGTCGCGGATGGCGCGCGCCGCAATGCGGTTCGAATGCTGGTAGTTGAGGAGGATCGACGGCTTGCCGTCGCCGCCCAGGCCCTCGGCTATCTGGTAGACCTCGGCCGAGATATCGTTCAGCCACTTGCCGGCGAGCTTGTTGACGAGCGTCGTCTTGCCGGCCTCGTCGGTCTTGAAGCGCTTCCCTTCCCAGAAATTGTAGGCGAGGTTGCTGATCGTGACGTTGCCCGCCATGATGATCGCGAGGCCCGTGCCGTCGGCCTCGACGCCCGGCGCCTGCGCGCTCGGGATCGGCTCGGCGGTGCCTTTGGAGAAGAGGACCGTGAGCTCATTGCCCGTGAGCTTCTTCAGATCCTCGAGGACGCTGACCGAAGCGGCGGTGCCCAGGTCGGCGACGGCCGGGACCTGGTAGAAGGGCGACGCGTCGTCGCAGAGGTTGCCGTTGTTCGCCTTCGCCCATGCCTTCATCTGCGCGTACTCCGCCCCGAGCTTGGCGAAGTAGGCGGTCGGGAAGTGCTCCTTGAGCTCCTTTACGGCGGTCGGCACCGAGGTCTCGACCATGTTCGCCGCGACCTGCTGGTTCATCTTGTAGCGGGCCATGCCGAGCCCGTCGTCGCCCGAGTAGATGCGGCCGTCGCCCGAAAGGTAGAAGACCTTCGACACGTGCTGCTTATAGCCGAGCGCCGCGGGCGGCGAGCGGGTGACGATGTCCTGCTCGTTGCGCTCGCGGACGATCGGGAACTGCGGGCCGGCCTGGAAGGCCGCCTGGAAGCGGTTGACGAAGTCGTCGTTACCGACGCGCGGCGAGCCGAGGGTGTAGAGGCCGCGGACGAGGGGGCGCACGTTTTTGTACTGGTCGAGCATGGTCAGGCGCGCGGTGGCGAGGGTCGCGAGGGCGGCGCCCAGGCTATGGCCGGTGATGAAGAGGGGTTTTTGCGCCTGGGCGGCGGCCAGGATCCGGGTCTCGACCTGCGGCCAGACGCTGTCCAGCGCCTGCTTGAAGCCCTGGTGCACCTTGCCGAGGCTCGCCTGCGCGTCGAAGGGGACGAGCTTCGCCTTGGCGTCGGAGACGATGTCCTGCACGTCGATGCGGTCGAGCGGCGTCCCGCGGAAGGCGATGACCATGGCGCTTTCGGTCTCGAGGACGAGGGCCTGAGTCGACGGCTCCTGCGGATTGCTCGAGTCGGGGCTGCTCAGGTACTCCACCTTGAGGGTCGGCCACTGCGACTTGATCGTCTCGGCGACGGCGCTCAGATTGTCCTTGGTCGCGTAGACATAGGCCGAGGCGAGGGTGAGCCAGTAGGCGTTCACGACGCTGAACTTCTGCGCGTTGGGGCAGAAGCTGAAGTCGCTGTCGAAGTCGATCCGGAGGTCGGCGTCGGCGCCGGTGTCGAAGTCTTTCACGGAGGCCGTTCCGGACGGCGGGGGCCCGGCGGTCTTGCACGCGAGCGGGGCGGCGACAACGAAGGCGAGGGCCAAAGCGCGTTTTCGCATCATCGGTGCGGGACCTTCTCTTTAAGCATCCAGATTTTCTGGCGAAGTGGTCCTAAGAGTGTAGACCTTGGCCGGTCGTGGCTCAAGGAAGGTCTGTCCTTCCTGGAGTCCTCGTTCACAAGGCCGGTGGTTTCACGTTCGGCGCTCCGTGCTATCGTCGCAGCATGCGCGCCACCGAGCTCACTCAAGAAGCCTATTGCGCCTACGGCGGGGTCATCGCCGCGCGTGAGGACGTCCGCCCGCGCCCGGCCAACCTCGGCTCCGCGCAGCGGTACGATGCCCTGGCGCCGCTCGAGAACCGCCGCCCGGACGCCACGGCCAACCTGTGCGTCTTCCGCTGCGAGCCGCAGGTCCCCCCCGGCGCGACGCGCTTCGACGTGCGCCTGCTCGAGCGCCATGCCCTGTCGACGCAGGCCTTCATCCCGATGAGCGGCGTCCAACGCTACCTCGTGATCGTCTGCCTCGGCGCGGCGACGCCCGACCTGGCGACGCTCAAGGCCTTCGTCGCGACGGGCGCCCAAGGCATCACCTACGCGCCCGGCATCTGGCACCACCCTCTGGTCGCCCTCGACCGGCGCGCCGATTTCGCCTGCCTGGTCTGGGAAAGCGGCGCGGCCGAAGACTGCGAGGTCGTCCGCCTCGCGGCGCCGGTAACGGTCGAGATCCCTCGAGAAATTCCTCGCAATGACCGCGGATGATCCTGGAGCTGCCCGGCATTCGTAGGGCCACCTGATAAGGTGGCCGCTCTTCGCGAGCTGGCCGCACGCCGGCGCGGCGATCCATGCGGTCGATGAGTCCGTCATCAATGCCGCGACCGACATCGACCGACCCTGCAGCGACGGCGTTGCAAAATGGCGCCATTCCATTTCGTTCCAGGTAGCGAAGTGCAATCGCTGGTGCCTCAAGGACTAAAAGCCCTTCGGGACGATTCAGGGCAGCGATACCGCGACGGCGACCCATACCGACATTTGCTCCCGCTTCTGAGGAGTGTCCGCCGCCACCCCGGCAAACCATCGGCAAATTATGAGTAATTTCAATCGATTGTGTCACTCATTATTTTCCTGGGTTTGCCGATACGTACGGGGTCACCAAGACATTTCGATGGATCGCCGCACAAGGAG
>JAYVWD010000751.1:0-7140 GCA_043786345.1 Pseudomonadota bacterium | reverse complement strand
CACCTCAATGCGTCCCGCGAGAACTACGCGGACCTGATCTGCATGACCGGCAGCGGCTGCGATCGCTGAGCGCGGCCGGGCGACTTCAGGCCGCCGCTTCCTTGAAGGCGACGTCCAGGCTTTGCAGGATGAGCCGCAGCATCGGCTCGATCTGTTTGCGGTATTGCTGCGGCGCCCCGACCAGGACGAAGGCGCCGTGGCGGAGCACGACCTTGTCGACGTCGAGGTTGCTCGCCATTTGAGAGCTCGCGACCAGGCCGCCGGACTCGCCGGGCTTTTGCGTCGATTTGCCGGTCTTGATCCGGCCGTCCAGGAAGCTCACTTCGCGGTAGCTGTCGCCGAAGCGGAAGGTGAGGAGCGCCTCCTCGAGCTCATTCGTCTCTTTTTTGACCCGGATGAGCAGGTCGGTCGGCCCATCCCCGCGAAAGCAGGCCCACTGGGGGCCAATGTACCGCTCGTTTCTCATGTCCTCCGGGAGCAGCGAGAACGTCTTGCCGCAGCGCAGGGGCTCGATCACGTCCCGCAGGAAAATGAGGGTCTCGGCGGTATCGTGGACGAAGGTGCAGCCAACGAAGAGGAACTGGGCGCTCTGGCTCACGACCCGCACCGGGCAGAACCGGGTCTGGATCTCGCGGTCGAGGACGCGGAGCTTGCCCGTGACCACTTTGGCCAGGGCCGGCATGGTGCCGCCCGTCTCGAAGCGGATGGCCATCCCGCCGTAGCTCACGTCGCGGACGATGCCCGTCAGGCCGCTGTCGAGCGTGATGTGGGCGACCCCATCACCCTGAAAGATGTAGCGGGTGTGAACGCGGTTGTCCCGGTTCAGATCGGCCAGCAGCTTCTCAGCCTCGGGTGTAGGCCCTTTGCCACCCCCAAAGACTTTCGAAATTTTAGATATGATGCTCATGCCGCGCCTCCCGTTGAGGAGGATTCGGCAGGAATCGCCCGGGCTTTAACCCGGCTTGGGCATATCCAGCCATTCCGGCTTGAATATCGCTAGTTTCTATGGTATCAATGGGGCCGTTTCTAAAGCGTCCTGGCAATCGTGTGAATTTCGCAGGGAATTCACAGAGATGCAGGCCTTGGCACCGGTTCCGGCCAGCCCCCTAGCCCTAAAAAAGCCTGGCGGCCCCTGCGGTTCTGGTCGCAGTGGGCCTTTTTTGTTTGGGGTCCCGTCCTTTGAATCGCTCCAAGTTGGATCAAGTCATGGCTCTCGTCTCGAAGCTCCTCGAGCCCGTGTCGCTCGAATGCATCGAAGCCGAATGGCAGGGTCACGACCGCATCCTGCGGCTCTTCGTCGACCGCATCGTGCTCGCCGACGGCCCGGCCGACCAGCCGGGCATCAACCTCGACGACTGCGTCCGCGCCAGCTCCACCCTCAACGACCGCCCCGAGCTCGACGAAGCCGTCGCCGGCGCGTACACGCTCGAGGTCAGCTCGCCCGGGATCGAGCGTCCGCTGCGCCTCCGCCAACACTTCGAGCGCTTCCTCGGCAAGAAGGTGCACGTCACCCTCCGCGAGAAGATGGACGACCGCTGGCAGGGCGAAGGCACGCTGGCGGCGGTCGAGGCCGGCCACGGCGAAGGCCTGGACGACGCGACCGTCACGATGGACACGCACGACGGCCGGTGGACTTTCGGCCTCGGGAATCTGAAAAAAGCTTCGCTCGTTTACGATTGGGGTGGCTGACACCTCGTCCCTCTCCCAATTGTTCCTCCAGACTAAGGACATTCTCAATGGCATCGTCGACCACGGAAGCGCCGCAGGAATTCGAAGGGGATCTGACCCGGGTCATCAATATCGTCAGCCGGGACAAGAACCTCGACAAAGCGATCATCATCGACGCGCTCGAGCAGGCCGTTCTCCACGCCGCCCGCCGCGATTACGGCGCTACGGCCGACCTTGAAGCTCACTACAACGAAGAGAGCAACGAGATCGAGCTCTTCCAATTCCGCACCGTCGTCGAAGAAGTCCAGGACGAGGTCCGCGAAATCTCCGTTCCCGAAGCCCACAAGCTCGACCCCGAGGCCGCCATCGGCGACGCCCTCGGCATCAAGATCGACACGAGCTCCTTCGGCCGCATCGCGGCGCAGTCCGCCAAGCAGATCATCGTCCAGAAGGTCCGGGACGCGGAGCGCGCCCAGATCTATGAAGAGTTCAAGGACCGGACGGGCGAGATCCTCTCGGGCCACGTCCGCCGCTTCGAGCGCAACGACATCATCGTCGACTTGGGCCGCACGGAAGCCGTCATCCCGTACCGCGAGCAGATGCCGACCGAGCGATACCGCATCAAGGACCGCATCACCGGCTACGTGCTCGAGGTCAAGCGCTCCTCCCGCGGACCCCAGATCGTCATGTCCCGGGCGCACCCCGGCTTCCTCGTCCGCCTCTTCGAGCAACACGTCACCGAAATCTACGACGGCGTCGTCACGATCGAGAGCGCCGCGCGCGACCCGGGCCATCGCTCGAAGATCGCCGTCTACTCCCGCGACCCGCAGGTCGACCCGGTCGGCGCTTGCGTCGGCATGAAGGGCGCCCGCGTTCAGGCCGTCGTCCAGGAGCTCAACGGCGAGAAGATCGACATCGTCCCCTGGGACAAGGATCCCGCGCGCCTCGTGTGCAACGGCCTTGCCCCGGCCGTCGTCAGCAAGGTCATCGTCGACGACCAGAACCACTCGATGGAAGTCATCGTCGCCGACGACCAATTGAGCCTCGCCATCGGCAAGCGCGGCCAGAACGTCCGCCTCGCGGCGCAGCTCACCGGCTGGCGCTTAGACATCAAGAGCGAGGGCAAGCTCGAGCAGGAGCTCGTCGGCGCCAAGCTCGCGGTCGCGGCCATCACGGGCATCGGCCCGATGCGCGCCGAGATCCTCGTCAACGAAGGCGTCAAGTCCGCCGCCGACGTCGCCGCGCTGTCGCCCCGGACCCTCCAGCGCCTACTCAATATGGAAGAGGCCGACTCCGACAAGCTCATCGCGGAAGCCACCCGCATCGCCGCGGAATCCGGCATCCGGATCCCCGGTCGCGCCCCCGAAGGCGAGGGCGAAGACCTTTTCGCCCATGGCACGGCCGATCCCCGCAAGAAGGAAGAGGCCGAGAAGCCTGTCGAAGTCGACCACGCCCGCAACGACCGCCTCAAGCTCTTCTCGCGCCTTTCAGGCGTGGGCGAAGCGACGGCCCACGCGTTGGCGGACGCCGGTTACGGCACGATCGGCGACATCATCGCCGACTCGGCCGAGGAAGTTGCCCAGAAGACCGGCCTCTCGATCGGCATCGCCCGCACGGTCCAGATCGCCGCGGACCGTTACCTGCAATCCGAGCTCGCCGTCGAGGGCTCGGAAGATGATTGACCGCGGCGTGTTCATGGCCCGTTGAAAGAGACGCGGAAGCGCGGAAAAAAAGCATAGGGAAGCGTTAAATGTCTAAGCTGCGAGTGCATGAATTGGCCAAGGAGCTCAACATCGAGACCAAGGTGATCATGCAAAAGTTGAAGACCATGGGCGTCAAGGTGGCGAGCCACCAGAGCACCCTGACCGACGAGCAGGTCGCCGCGTTGAAGTCCGCCTTTGGAGGCGGCAACGGCAGCGGTGCCAGCCCGTCCACGGGCGGACCCGCTCAGGCCGCGGCACCGGCATCCGATGCCGGCAAGCCACGGGTCGTGATCCGGCGCCGCGCTTCCGAGGCCTCGCACCCGTCCTCCGACGGTGACGAAATGCCGACTGCCATGGCGCCGGCCGACGAGGTCGAGGCCCCGGTCGAGGCCGCGCCCGCCCCCGCTCCCAAGCCGGTCGTCGCGGAAAAACCCGCGGCGCCCGTGATCGCGAGCGCCCCGGCGCCCGTTGCCGCGCCACCCGCACCCGTGACTCCCGCGGCTCCCGTCTCCGCCGGCGCGAGCGTCATCCGCCCGGCGCCGCGCGCACCGGAGGCCGCGCCGTCGGCCATCGAAGTATCGGCTCCGGCGCCCCGCGCCCCCGAGACCCGCACGCAGCCCGACGCCGCGTCCCGGTCGACGGTCTCCCCGTCGCCAGCCCGTGAGCCCGCGCCGCAGGCGTCGGCCGCGTCGCTCGCCGGTTCTGCCGGTGCGTCCCGCGCGCCGGTCCCGGCACCGGCGTCCCGCGCCCCGAACCCGGCGCCGCCGATGCGCGCCTCGCCTCAGGCCGCGGCCGCCCCGTCCGAAGACGGCCCCGGCGACGCGATGCGCCGCCGCCGTGAAGCCGGTGGGGCGACGATCGTCCGCCGCGCGACGCCCGAGGAAGTCGCGAACGCGGAACAAAACCGCCAGCGCCAGACCGGCCGCAAGGAAGACCACCGCGGCACCCGCGTGACGGGCTTGGGCCTGCTCACCAACCGCATCAGCAACGAAGGCCAGGATCGCGGTGCGACCGGCGGACCGCCCGGAACGGCCGGAACCGCGGGCCTCGAGGACGACGCCTGGGGCGCGCGCCGTGGCGCCGCCGCCACCGCCAGCCGCGACGGCAAGAAGCCGACGGCCGCCGAAGAAGCCGAAGAAGCGAAGAAAAAGGCCGCCGCCAAGAACCGCCGTGCCCACGGCGCGCTCTCGACCCGCGCCCTTCTCGAGAAGGCGAACGAGCTCAACGAAGACCTCAATGCGCCCCTCGACTATGACGCGCCGGACGCCGACGACAAACGCACGCAGGAAGCGATCGCCCAGCGCACCGTCTACACGCCGCAGGCCCCCCGCGGTCGGCGGGACCTCAAGCGCCGGAAAGATCTGCGCAAAACCCAGGTCACGACGCCGCGGGCCGGTTACCGGGTCGTCGAGATGGAAGAGTCCATCACGGTCGGCGAGCTCGCCCACCAGATGTCCGTCAAGGCCGGCGAAATCATCAAGAAGTTGATGGCGCAGGGCATCATGGCGACGATCAACCAGGAGATCGACGCCGATACGGCCGGGCTGATGGCCAACGAATTCGGCTTCGAGCTCAAGAACACCATCATCACCGATGACGACGTCATCAAAGAAGCCACCGGCGAAGGCGCCGAAGCTGGCAACGAAGAGTGGCGCCCGCCGATCGTCACGGTCATGGGCCACGTCGACCACGGCAAGACCTCGATCCTCGACGCCATTCGCCAGGCGAACGTCGCGGGCGGCGAAGCCGGCGGCATCACGCAGCACATCGGCGCCTACAGCGTCGACCACAACGGCCGGACCATCACGTTCCTCGACACCCCGGGTCACGAGGCATTCTCGTCCATGCGGGCCCGCGGCGCCAAGGTCACGGACATCGTCATCCTGGTCGTCGCGGCCGACGACGGCGTCATGCCCCAGACGATCGAAGCGATCAACCACGCGAAGGCGGCCAACGTGCCGATCATCGTGGCGGTCAATAAGGTCGACAAGCACAACATCAACTTCGACCGCGTGTACACCGAGCTCACCGAGCACGGCATCCAGGCCGAAGAATGGGGCGGCGAAGTCCAGTTCATCAAGGTGTCGGCGCTCAAGCGCACCGGCATCACCGAGCTGCTCGAGGCCGTCCTTCTGCAAGCCGAAGTCCTCGACCTCAAAGCCCGTCCCGATGGACCGGCCGAAGGCACCGTCATCGAAGGCCACCTCGACAAGGGCCGCGGCCCCGTCGCGACGGTCGTCGTCCAGGTCGGTACGCTCGAAGTCGGCAACTACATCGTGGCCGGGACCGAGATCGGCCGCGTCCGCGCCATGCACGACTACAACGGCAAGAACGTCCTATCGGCGGGCCCCTCGATCCCCGTCGAGATCATCGGCCTTTCGGGCGTCCCCCGCGCCGGCGACACGTTTAACATCGTCGCCGACGAGCGCTCGGCGCGCGAAGTCATCGACTACCGCGTCACCAAGGTCCGCAACGCCACGATCGCGAAATCGAGCGCGGCGAGCCTGGCCGACCTGCTGGCCCGCGTGAAAAACCAGGAGATTCCGGAGGTCGCGTTCATCCTGAAGGGCGACACCCAGGGCTCCGTGGAAGCGATCAGCGAGTCGATCCTCAAGCTCAACACCGACCGGGTGAAAAACAAGATCATCCACCATGCCGTCGGCGGCATCACGGAATCCGACATCTCCCTCGCCAGCTCGTCCGGCGCGGTGGTCATCGGCTTCAACGTCCGTGCGGGACGGGGCCTCGACGACTTCGCCGAACGGCAAGGCGTCGTGATCAAGTACTTCTCCATCATCTACGAGATCGTCGACACGGTTAAGGCGCTCATGGTCGGCAAGCTCCCGCCGATCATCAGCGAGGCGGTCATCGGCCACGCGGAAGTCCGCAAGCCGATCAGCGTCCCGAAGATCGGCACCATCGCCGGCTCGGCCGTTCTCGACGGCAAGATCACCCGCGGCGCCTTGTGCCGCCTGATCCGGGAATCCGTGGTCATCTACTCGGGCAAGCTCGGCTCGCTCCGCCGCTTCAAGGACGACGTCAAGGAAGTGGCCATGGGTTACGAGTGCGGTATCGGCATCGACGGCTACAACGACGTCCGCGAAGGCGACGTCATCGAGGCCTTTGTCCTCGAAGAGACCGCGGCAACGCTTTAATCCAAACGGATTCCCCCCCGCCAGACTACGGGGGGGGAATCGGTCTCCCCACACAACCTGTCGAGAGTGAGCTCTAAACATTATGGGATTGCGCCAAGAACGGTTGGCTGACGAGATTCGCGATTTGATTGCCGTGTGCTTCATGGGCGGCCAGATGAGCGATCCCCGTCTCGACAACGTCAACATCACCGCCGTCAAGCTCACGGGCGATCTCCAGCTCGCGAGCGTCTATTACCGCGTCATCGGCGACGACGTGGCCGTCAAGGAAGCCCAAAAGGGCCTCCACAGCGCCAGCGGCTTCCTCCGCCACCGCCTGGCCGAAGCCCTCGAGATCCGCCGCATCCCGTCGCTGCGGTTCTTCCACGACGAGAGTGTCGAACGCGGCTCCCGGATCGAAGGCCTGCTCGCGCGCCTGGACGGCTGATTTTCCGACCCCCATCCCCCTCATCCTTTTGGTTCCAAGGAGCATGAAGCCCCGTGGCGAAGCCCTCCCCCGCGGCCCACGTCGACGGCCTTCTGGCCGTCAACAAGCCGATCAATATGATCTCCAAGGACGTCTCCCGCTGGCTTGTCCAGCGGGTCGGACGTGTCAAGCTCGGCCACGTAGGCACCCT
>JAYVWD010000750.1:0-4486 GCA_043786345.1 Pseudomonadota bacterium | reverse complement strand
GGTCCTTGCGTCCGCACCCGTGGCCCTGGCCGCCGGCGACATGCTTCAGCCGAACGAGGTGCAGACGACCGGCATCTCCAGCAACCCGGCCAACGACAGCGGGCTCTACCTGCAGGCGGCGCTCGGCTTCGGCCAGACGCGCTCGACTGAAGAACAGGCGACGCCCGGCTTGGGGCTCCTCGGCTCCTTCGAGCCCGGCTACCAGTTCAACACCGGCAGCTGGTCGCGGGTCGAATTCTCGGCCCAGTTTCTCGCCGGCGAGCTCGCCTATCGCACGGCCGCGTCCAACACCGGCAAGACCACCCTGCCGATCGGCTTCGGGCTGCTCGCCAAGGTCGGCTACGGCTACAGCATCGGCAACAAGCTGATAGCGATGCTGCGCCTCGGCGCCGGCCCGCTCCTCGGCAAGTTCGAGGCGAGCCCCGAGGGCGTCAAGGCGGTTTCCGACGGGACGATCACGGGCCTCGGCCTGCTGGCGGCCTGGGACCTGGTCCTGCCGATGAACTCGTTCATCGACGGCGTCTTCGGGCTCGACTGGCTGCACGCCGAGTTCGACGTCCACGACGTCAAGGTCGGCGGCACGACGCAGAAGTTCGACCGGACCGTCGTCGTCAACATGCCGCAGGCCTTGCTCGGCTTGCGCATCCGTCTCTGATGGGGATGCCGCCTGCGCCCGCGGTCAAGCCTCCGTTCAAGAAGCTGCTCGTCGCCAACCGCGGCGAGATCGCCGTGCGCATCCTGCGCGCCGCCACCGAGCTCGGCATCCGGACCGTCGCCATCTACTCGCACGAGGACCGCTTCGCGCTCTTCCGCTTCAAGGCCGACGAGGCCTACAAGATCGGCGAGCCCGGCAAGCCGATCGCGACGTACCTCGACGCGCCGAACATCGTGCGGCACGCTAAGTTGTGGGGCGTCGACGCGATCCACCCGGGCTACGGGTTCCTCTCCGAAAGCGGCGAGTTCGCGCGCCTTTGCGCCGCGGCCGGCATCAAGTTCATCGGCCCCTCGCCGACGGTCCTCGACGCCTTCGGCGACAAGGTCATGGCGCGCAACATCGCGGGCAAAGTCGGGATTCCGGTGATCCCGGGTACCACGGAACCGGTCCCGACCCTGGAGGCCGCGCGCCGGGTCTGCAAGGAGCTCGGCTATCCCGTGACGCTCAAGGCCGTGTCCGGCGGCGGCGGCAAGGGCATCCGCATGCTCAAGGACGAGGGCGAGCTCGAGTCCGCCTTCGCCCGCGCGCAGTCGGAGGCGAATCTCAACTTCGGCCGCGCCGACCTCTACCTCGAGAAGATGATCGTCGAGCCGAAGCACATCGAGGTGCAGATCGTCGGCGACGAGGCGGGCCGCATCGTCCACCTCTTCGAGCGCGACTGCTCCATCCAGCGGCGCCACCAGAAGGTCGTTGAGGTGGCGCCCGCCTTCGGGATCTCGCAGGCCACCCGCGAGAAGCTCTATTCCTATGCGCTCTCCATCGCCGGCCACGTGAACTACGTCGGCCTCGGGACCGTCGAGTTCCTCGTCGACAAACGCGGGGACATCTTCTTTCTCGAGGTGAACCCGCGCATCCAGGTCGAGCACACGGTCACCGAGATGATCACGGGCATCGACCTGGTCCACACCTCGATCCTGGTCGCGGCCGGCGAGCAGCTCGCGAGCCCGCGCATCGGGATCCACGCCGATAAGCCGCTCATGCAGCGCGGCGCCGCGATCCAATGCCGCGTCACGACCGAGGATCCCGCGAACGACTTCGCCGCCGACACGGGCGAGATCATCGCCTTCCGCCCGGGGCTCGGCTTCGGCATCCGCCTGGACGAGGGCCAGGCGACCGCCGGCGGCGTGATAACGCCGCACTATGACTCCCTGCTCGTCAAGGTCACGGCCTGGGCGATGGACCTCGAGGCCGCTGCGGCGAAGATGCTACGGTCGCTCAACGAGTTCCGGATCCGCGGCGTCCGCACGAACATCCCGCTGCTGCGGAACGTCGTCCGCCACCCGGACTTCTTAGGCTCCGCCATGACGACGGCCTTCTTCGAGCAGAACCCCGAGGTCTTCAAGCTGCTCAAGGCGCGCGACCGCGCCACGAAGATGCTCCGCTACATCGCCGACGTGACCGTCAACAACCCCCACGAGCTGCCGTCGGCGATGCCGCGCGGCGAGGCCGATGCGCCGAACCTGCCGGTCGATCCGCCGGAGCTGCGCGGCTTCAAGGTCGACGGCCGGCGCCCGACGGCGAAGGAGGCCCTGACCCAGGGCGGCGTGCCGGGCCTGACGGCTTGGACCTTACGCCAGCCGGCGCTGCTCCTCACCGACACGACGATGCGCGACGCGCACCAGTCGCTCTTCGCGACCCGCCTGCGGACGCGGGACATCTTGAAGGTGGCGCCCTTTTACCGCGAGTACGCCCACCGCTTCTTCTCGCTCGAGGTCTGGGGCGGGGCGACCTTCGACACCTGCCTGCGCTTTCTCAAGGAGGACCCCTGGGAGCGCCTGGCCGAGGTCCGCGCCGCGATCCCGAACGCGCTCCTGCAGATGCTGCTGCGCGGCGACAACGCCGTCGGCTACACCAACTACCCGAAGTGGGTGATCCGCGACTTCATCCGGCACGCGGCCGACACCGGCTTGGACGTCTTCCGCATCTTCGACTGCTTAAACCAGCCAGATAAGATGCAGGTCGCCATCGAGGAGGTGAAGAAGCGCGGGGCGGTCGCCGAGGTCTGCGTCTGCTACACCGGCAACGTCGTCTCGACGTCCGAGACCAAGTACACGCTCGCCTATTATCTGAACGTGGCGAAGGAGCTCGTCGCCATGGGCGCCGACATCCTCGCCATCAAGGACATGGCGGGGCTCTTGCGGCCGAAGGCCGCGCAGGTCCTGATCCGCGCCCTGCGCGAGACGGTTGGCGTGCCCATCCACCTGCACATGCACGACACCGCGGGCGCCGGCGTCGCGACGCTGCTCGAGGCGGCCAAGGCGGGCTGCCAGATCGTCGACGGCGCCGTCTCGTCGATGGCCGGCCTGACGTCCCAGCCGAGCATCAACGCCCTCGTCGCCGCGATGAGCGGCGACCCCCGCTGCCCGGAGCTGCCGCTGCCCGTCCTCGACGAGCTCGCGCGCTATTGGGAAGGCGTGCGCGGCATGTACCAGGACTTCGACCCCGGCATCCGCGCGACCTCCACCGACGTTTACGAGCACGAGATCCCGGGCGGCCAGTACTCCAACCTCTTCGAGCAGGCCCGTAAGGTCGGGGTCTCGGCGAAGGAGTTCCACGAGCTCACGCGCCGCTATAAAGAAGTGAACGACCTCTTCGGCAACATCATCAAGGTCACGCCCTCGTCCAAGGTCGTCGGCGACATGGCGCTGCTCCTCCAGAAACACGGCCTCTCCGGCCCCGACTTCCGGACGAAGAAGCCGCAGCTCGACTATCCGGACTCCGTCGTCAGCTTCTTCAAAGGGCATATGGGCGTGCCGTATGGCGGCTTCCCCGAGGACGTGCGGCGCCTGGTGCTCGGCGAGAACCCGCCGCCGCCCGCGCCGCCAACCGCCGCGGAGGACGACAGTTTCGACGACGTGCGGACCGCCCTGGCTAAAAAGCTCAAGCGCGAGCCTTCGACCGGCGACGTCCTGAGCTACCGGCTCTATCCGAAGGTCTTCCTCGAGTACGTGCAGCACCGGGAGACGTTCGGCAACCTCGAGTTCCTCACGACCCCGGTCTTCTTCTACGGCCTGGAGCAGGGGCAGGAGATCGAGACGGACCTGGAGCCCGGCAAGACCCTCATCATCTCGCTGCAGGGCCTGTCGGAGCCCGATGAGAACGGCATGCGGACGGTCTTCTTCGACCTGAACGGCTTCCCGCGCTCGCTCGAGATCAAGGACCAGGCCTTTGGCGGCGCCAAGGCGCTGCGCCCACAGGCCGACCCTCTGAGCGAGCTCCACGTCGGCGCCGCGATGCCGGGCAAAGTCCTGCAGGTCGCGGTCCAGGCCGGCCAGGCGGTCAAACGGGGCGAGACCCTGCTCGTCACCGAATCCATGAAGATGGAGTACGTGATTACGGCGAAGCTCGACGCGACCGTCAAGCGCGTCACCGTGGCGGCCGGCGAGATGGTGGAAGGCGGCGACCTTCTGGTCGAGCTCGGTTGAATTTTCTCGAAGGGTGATCCGATTTCAAGAGGGGCTGCGCGTTGTTTGATGTAACGCGCTCCGCCGCGGCCACCCGACCGAAACCCGCCCATGGCCGCCCCTCGCACGCCCCAACTCTGCGACACCGCGCGTTTGGCAGAACAGCCAAACGCGCCATCTTCCCTGCCTCATCCGCCGCCTTCGCCCGACCCGTCGCCCGTCCCCCCGGGAAATCCTCATCAATTTTCGTGAGTTCTGGCCGAAGCCCCTTAGGGAGCATCCAACCTTGGCCAAATCGGACACGACCGTCACCAACGACCTCAGCATCGCGCGCGCGATCCGCAAGGAAAACGAGCGGAGCGAAGTC
>JAYVWD010000749.1:0-2309 GCA_043786345.1 Pseudomonadota bacterium | reverse complement strand
CCGCGGACGCCGCGCGCTCCGGGCAAACGCGCGAGGCGACCGCCTTTTCCACGATGGACGGCGAGCCCGTCGTGCGGGTCACGGCGGCCACCCAGCGGGCGCTCCGGATCCTGGACCGGGAGCTTAAGGCGCGCGGCATCCGCACCTACGAGGCCGACGTCGATCCCTGCCGCGCCTACCTGCGCGAGCGCGGGCTGCGGAGCGGCATCGAGATCGAGGGGGCGGCGCGGGACTCGCCGTTTCTGGCCAAGGTGTTCGAGGCGCCACGCCTGACCGGCGCGATGGTCGACGTGCCCTTGTCGGCGCTGTCGTTCGACATCGAGACCGACCAGACTTTCGAGCGCGTGCTCGCCATCTCGATCGTCGTCTGGGGTGGCGGCAAAAGTGTCGAGGAGGTCCACGTCGCGCCAGAGGCGGAGCTGCTCGCGACCTTCTCGCGGCGCGTTCGCGAGCTCGATCCGGACGTGCTCACCGGCTGGAACGTCATCGACTTCGACCTCGCGACCCTGACGCGGCGCTACGCCCACTACGGGCAGCGCTCCGACCTCGGGCGCACCCGCGAGCCCGACGAGTTCCGCGCGGGCAAGGGCTTCTTCGCCGGCGCGCGCATGACCGTGCGCGGACGGCAGGTGCTCGACGCCCTCCGGCTGGTGCGCGGATTGCCGGGTCGGTTCGACGACTTGCGCCTCGGGACCGTGGCGCGGACCCTGCTCGGCCGCGGCAAGACGATCGTCGCCGAGGAGTGGCAGAGCATGCCGGAGCTCATCGAGACGAAGTACCGCGAGGACCGCGCCGCCTTCGCCGAATACTGCCTGGAGGACGCGCGCCTCGTGCGCGACATCCTGCTCAAAGAGCGCCTGATCGAGCTCTCCGTCGGCCGCAGCCAGCTGGTCGGTCTGCCGCTCGAGCGCTCGTGGGGCAGCGTCGCCGCCTTCGAGAACCTCTACATGATGGCCCTGGGCGCCAAGGGGATCGTCGCGCCGACGAGCGGCGTGGACGTCGGCGACTCGGTCCAGGCACCCGGCGGCCTGGTGATGGAGCCGCAGGTCGGCCTCTACTCGAACATCCTGGTGTTCGACTTCAAGAGCCTCTACCCGTCGATCATGCGGACCTTCAACATCGACCCGCTGGCGCACGCGCGCGGCAAAAAGCTCCCGGCCGCCGCCGCGATCCTGGCCCCGAACGGCGCCCCCTTCGCCCGCGAGCGGGGCATCCTCCCCGCCATCCTCGACGAGTTCACCGCGAGCCGCGAGAAGGCCAAAAATGACGGCGATTCCGTCGGCGCCTTCGTCTACAAAATCCTGATGAACTCTTTCTACGGCGTCCTCGGCACCGACAACTGCCGCTTCGCCGCCGGCTCCCTCGCCGGCGCGATCACCAGCTTCGGCCACCTGATCCTCAAGTGGATGCGCCGCCATTTCGAGTCCCAAGGCTTCCTCGTCCTCTACGGCGACACCGACTCCCTGTTCGTCGACGCGCGGCTGCCGGTCGAAGGGAGCATCGCCGACCGCCTCGCCTTTGGCCGCCGGGTCTGCGTCGACGGGAATGCCGCCCTGGCCGCCCACGTCCGCGAAGCCTACGGCCTCGAGTCGCGGATGGAGCTCGAGTTCGAGAAGTGTTACGCCCGCTTCCTCCTCCCTTCCGCCCGGGGCGGCGAAGGCAGCCGCGCCAAGAGCTACGCCGGCCTCGCCGCCGACGAAAGCGGCGAAGTCCTCGAGGTGACCGGCATGGAGGCCGTGCGCAGCGACTGGACCGAGGTGGCGAAGACGCTCCAGACGGCCCTGCTCACGCTGCTCTTTCACGACGCGGCCCCGGACGTGCTCGAAGCGCGCTTTCTGGCCGAGGTCGCGGCGGTCCGGAGCGGCCGGCGCGACGCGCAGTTGGTCTATCGGCGGAGCATCCGCAAGCCCCTTTCGGAGTATGCGAGCAGCACCCCGCACGTGCGCGCGGCCGCGCTTTTGCCGCGCCCCGTCCGCGTCGTGCGGTACCTGATGACCCGCGACGGTCCCCAGCCGCTCGGCTTCGTGACGGCGCCGCTCGACTACGAGCACTACATCGAGAAGCAGGTGATGCCGATCGCGGAGGGGATCGCGCCATTCGGGAAGTTTCGGGCGCGGTTGCCGGAGCAGGGGCGGTCGTTGTTTGGGGATTGAGGGGGCCGGGGTTTGTGCCTATGCCGGTGCAGCACCGCGCTCAGGATGACGAGCTCCTGCCGAAAACTCGTTCGCTTCGGATCGCGTCACGGACGCCCGCCGTCTGAGCCATGCCAGCCACGGGTCTACCGGCCTACCCGCAAAGTCCTTCATCAA
>JAYVWD010000748.1:0-2345 GCA_043786345.1 Pseudomonadota bacterium | reverse complement strand
GCGGCTTCAACCAAGGCGGCAACAACCAGGGTGGCGGCTTCAACCAAGGCGGCAACAACCAGGGTGGCGGCTTCAACCAAGGCGGCAACAACCAAGGCGGCAACAACCAAGGTGGCGGCTTCAATGGCGGCGGCACTGCCCCGTGCGAGACGCTGGCGAATTCGCCTTGCTTGGCGAACGCGAACCGCTGTTCATGGAACTCTCAATCCGGCTTTTGCGGCCCCAAGGGCGCGCCTCAGATCGCCTGCGAGAGCTTAGGGAAAAATGACTGCTCCAGCAGCTTCCCGCGTTGCCGCTGGCGGCCGCTGGTGGCTTGGTGCGTGAGTAACTGATCGTCCATGCCGCCACCGGACGCCCAGGTCTGGAACTACCCCGTGCTGGCGTTCCGTTCGACGCAGGTGTTTCCGGCGGGCCTGAGCGCCGCCGAGCAGGTCGCGCTGCGAAGCCTGGACAACGGGTCTTTGGCGAAGAACGCCGGCTGCCGCGCCCGGGAAAAGCTCGACGCGGCGAGCGGCCTCGCGGGCTTCCGCGGCCGCGCCGGCAAAGGCGTCGCCTGCGTCGTCGACCTCGTGACCGAGGTCTGGCACTTGGACCTGACGACCCCCACCGACGCGCCCGACGGGGCGTTGCGGGCGACCAGGATGGAGCTCAAATATTCCGTCGAGCTGGACGCGGACGGCTACGTGACCGGCGGCGAGTGGGATCTTGCCAGTCCCACCCTCGCCCGCCCGGACGTCCTCTGGATCCCGAAGGTCGACGTCGCGACGATCGGCGTCGAGTCGAAGGGGAGCCTCTTCGACTATGAGCTGCTCCAGAAGCTCGGGGCGCCTTAATTCTTCGGCATACCGCGCGCCGCGATCTCGTGCAAGGCGCGCGCGAAGCGCGTCCCCGCGATCGGCAACTCCGTCAGGTTCGTGCTGACCGTCGAGCCGCGGCCGACGACCCCGGCCAAGGTGTTCGTACCGTCGGTGAGGGTGAAGCTCGGCGGCGACGAGGCGCCCGTGTAGGCCACGCTGCCCGACCAGTTGCCCATGCGGACGTCGAAGCCGCCGCCCTCGTACCAGGGCGCCTCGGTGACCGACTCCTCGAGGTCCTTGTAGGTGAGCTGCAGGAACTTCTCGGTGCCTTGGTCGTGGCCCTTCTGGCCGTTGATCTCCTGCTTGGTGATGAGAAAGCGGTCGACCGCGAGGCAGTCGTTCTTCCAGCGGACGACGGCGGCGCTGACCGCGGCCGAGCAGGTCCCGCCGAGCGCCGTCTGCACCGCGTTCACGATCCGGAAGTCCTCGACGATCTCGAACGTGTCGGTGTCGACGGTATAGGTCGATTTCGTCGCGAAGTTGATGTCGATCCCGGCCATGCGCTTGGTCGTCTCGGAAGCGGTGCACTCGATGTGGCGGTCGAGGAGGTCGCCGACCGTGAGCCCGTCGAAGCCGGACAGGTCGTCGTCGAGGCAGCCGAAATAGAGCAGGACCTTCATCGACGCCGCGGTGACGGTCGTCATCGAGTCGCCGAGCGCGCCGATGCAGGACGTCAGGTCGACCGTGCCGCGCACGGTGAGGTTCACCTTGTCGGCGTTCACCTTGAGCGCGCGGATTTTCGCCGTCGTGCAGGCGGCCTGCGTGTCCTCGGCGGCGAGCGACAGCGCCGTGCCGCCGAGCGTGCCCGAAGCGCCGAGGGACTCGTTGTTGTCCACCTCGACCTGCACCTCGTCCGAGGTCAACGGCGCCACTTGCGCGCCGGCGGCGAGGTCGTCGCCTTTGAACAAGGACGACGGTTCGGTCAGTTTCTCCGTCTTCTCTTTCGTGCAGCCGACCGCGCCAACGCCGAACATCGCCAGCACCAATACCGTCTTCATGAAGCCTCCTGTCGTCGTGGACCTGAACAATTTCTGGTTTCAGCCGCGGCCGAGCACGACGCTCTTCCGCGGGTTCAACCGGTCGATGTAGGCGATCTGCGCCCGCGTGAGCTTGGCCGCCGCCTCCGTGCGCAGCTCGGCGCGCCGCGCCAGGCCCTCGCGGATCCCGGCCCAGCAGGCCGCGAGCTGGCCGAGGCGCAGGCCTTTGTACAGGTAGACGCCCGAGTAGAGCGCGATCCGCCGCCAGGCTTCCGGCGCCGGATAGTACTGGTAGAAGATCCAGATCCAGTTGCGGATCATCAGCCGCCAATAGTCGCCCCCGGGCGCGCGCCCGGCCGGCGCCGGCCGGTGGTAGACCCGCGCCGCCGAGTCGTAGACGATGCGCAGGCCCTGCCGCAGGAGGCGGATCGAGAAATCCACCTCCTCGTTGTAGATATGGAGCTTCTCGTTGAAGCCCCCGAGGCGGCGGTAGACGTCCCGCCGCACGAGC
>JAYVWD010000747.1:0-3966 GCA_043786345.1 Pseudomonadota bacterium | reverse complement strand
TGGTGGACGCCGCCCTCGCAGTGCGCGCACTGGTAGCCGACCGGGCCGGCATCGACCGAAGCGTAGCCGGCCGAGCCGCAGCGCTCGGTGCCCCAGACGTCTTTCAGGAATGCGCGCGCCATCAGGCTTAAGTGCTCGCCGGCATAGAGGACGGTCTTGATGACGAGGGTCTTGCCGAGCTCTTTGGCGCGGCGCGCGATCTCGAGGAGCTGCGTCGGCAGCCCGACGATCGCATGCGGCGGAAACTGCTCGATGTACTGGAGCGCCAGCCCCAGGTCCGTCGCGCCGCCGATCGGCAGGATGCGGGCGCCGATCTTGGCGAGCGCGCGGTCGACGGCGAGGAAGGACGACCACATGTTGCCGGCGACGAAGAGGTTGGCGACGACGTCGCCCGGCCGGATGCCTTGCGCCGTGAACCCCGTCGCCAGCAAGCCCGCCACGCCGTCGAATTCGTCGATGCCGTAGAGCGAGAACTTCGGCGAGCCCGAGGTGCCGCCCGACGAGAAGACATAGCCGCCCTTGGCGCCGCGGCGGGTGAACTCGGAGATCCGGGCGGCGGAGCCGGTGATCAGGTCCTTGCCGGTGATGAGCGGCAGCTCTTCCAACGCCTTCACGAACTTTCCGCCAGTGAGCTTCGAGTAGAAGGGCACGTGGGCGATCGCGTCGTTGACGTGGCCGAGGACGGTGGCGTCGCGCTCGTCGGGGACGAGGCGCACCAGCTCGAGCAGGCCCATGCGCCCGTCGTGCGGGGCGCCGATCGGCGCGTGCATGACCTGGCCCGCCGGCGCGAAGCGCATCACGCCGGCGGCGCCGAGCGCGGCCAGCAGGGGGTCGCGCGCCGCGTCGGAGGCGAGGTAGCCGCACGATTGCAGGTGCCGCGCGAACGGCTTGACCTGCAGCGTGAGGTCGTCCAGGGAGCTAAAGGACTTGAGGATCACCGTCCGGTTGAGCGGCGAGGGGCGCAGGCCCGGCGTCGGGTCGAAGTGCAGGAAGTATTCGGCGCCGTCGAGCGCGGCGCCGCCCGCGAGGATCGAGGTGAAGGTGGCGCGCGCCTTTTCTTTGAGGATTTCGACGTACTCGTCGTCGGACAGGCGACCGCGGGGGAAGGGCATGGCCTCGAAGCCTTGGCCGACGGCGGCCATCAATCGGGCGACGTCGATCCCTTTTTCGAAGAAGAGGTTTTGCGGCGAGGCGCAGGCCGCCTGGTCCCAGAGCGCGACGTCCGCCGCCAGCTTCACGCCGGCCGCCTCGTAGCCCAAGCGCTCCAAGGCGTCCCGATACACGACCTGAAACGAGATCTTGGGGCCGTATTCGATGAACTTCACGGTCATCGGCAGCGCGCGCTTGTAGGAAAGGATCATGTCCTCGCCGCCCCAGGCGATGATGCCGTCGACGCTCTGCTTCACCGCGTCCTCGAGCGCGGTGCTGCCGCCGGGGAAGTGGATCAGCTCGAACTTGTCCGCCAGGACGTTTTCCGAGTCGACCGCGCGGATCGACGCGGCGAAGAGCGCCGGGAACGTCATGTTCCGCGAGCTGAGCTTCACGATCGAGACGTTCTTGGTCAGGAAGCCCATGAGCAGCGAGTCGACCGCGCCGAGGAAGACGTTGCCAGCCGAGACGTGGAAGAGGACGCCCAGGGGAAACGCGCGCTCGCGCCCGCCGAAGGCGCGGCTCGCGATGAATCCGTCGAGCAGCTCCGGGTCGCCGAAGTCGGCGATGAGGCGCGCCATCACGTTCTTCTCGCTCAAAAGCTCCGGGATGACGGCGAGCGAGTGCTCGATCATCGGCAGGCTGAAGGCGACCTCGGCCTTCGTCACCTCGAGCGCCCGGCTCCAATTGGGCGAGCCGCGCTCCCAGGTGCGGCCGACGCGCGCGAGCAGGTCGACGATCGTCTTGATGGGCGTCTGCGTGAGGCGCGGCACCTGCGCGCGGGCAGCGCGGATGTGGGCCTGGAGCTGTTCCGGGGTCATGGCGTGTTCTCGAGGAGTTTCGAGGCGGTGAGCGCGCAGCCTTTGTGCTTCTGGACGCCGGCGCGGCCCATGACTTCGAGGGTCACGCCGCCGAGGCCGCAGCCGCAGCGCCCGAGGCGCCCATAGTCGGCGGTGAGCAGGCTCAAGCTCGGGTAGCTCGTCACGTAGGTGCAGAGGAACTGCATGAGCCCCGTCTCGCCGGGCGGCAGCGCCCGGAGGTCGCGCGGCGAGCGGATGAAAACCCGCGCGTAGTTCGGCACGTGCAGCTGGCCGCGCTCGCAATCGCAATACGGGATGCCGTGCTCGACCATGCCGAACATGTCGCGCTGGTGGGTCTCGGGGAGCCCAAGGCGGTCCGCGATGAACGCGCGGAATTTTTCCTTCGGCACCTCCTCGTCGACGAAGCCCTTCCAGCCGCCGCCGGTCTGCAGCCAACTGTTCTTCGGCATTTTGAGGCGCAGGTCGTGGTCCTTGATGATCTTGTGGAGGTGCGCGGGGAAGCCCAGGATGCGCATCGGCGCGTCGTCCTTCGCGAAGCGCCGCAGCGTCGAGAGCGTGCCCTCGACGTTGAGGAAGTAGTCGTTCCGCGCCGCGTCCCATTGGATCGCGTAGTAGACCTCTTTCTTCTTCGTGAAGCTCGTCAGGAGCTCGTCGGTGAACGCCGTGCCGAGGTGGGTCGCGACGCGCGGGTCATAGGTGAAACACAGGTAATTGACTGAGTCGTCGGAGCACAGCCCAAGCGCCGCGTGGATCTCCCAGGCGAGTTTTTTCACCCGGTCCAGGGACTGCTGGTCGAGGAAGATCTGGCTTTTTTGGCCCGAGGTGCCCGAGCTCGTGAGGTTCAGGACGATCTTCGCGGGATCCCCGGTCATGAGCTCGTGCTCTTTGAACAGGTTGACCATGAGCCACGGGACATGGGCGAGCGCCGCCTCCGTCGTGACGTCGGCGGGCGTCATGCCGGCGCGTTGCCAGAGGCCCCGGAGCAGCGGGTTCTTTTCGTAGTGCACCGCGGCACACTCGCGGAAGCTCGCCAGGAAGCGCTCGCCGTCGGCCGGGGTGAAGGAAAACGGATTGGTCGCGAAGAGCGCGTCGGTGGCGCTCATTGCTGCGGTCCGAAAAGCTTGGGCTTCAGATAGTAATCCTGCAGGTTGCGGAGGTATTCCTCGAGGAATACCATGTTGGTGCCGGTGAGCTTCAAGTTCCGGAAGTCCAGGATCTCGAAGGTGCGGCTGCACACGACGAAGTCATAGCGCACGTCGTCCTTGAGCTGAAAGGCCGGAAAATAGGCGCACGGGATAAAACGGGCCTGGAGGACCCGCTCGATGGTCTTCGCCTTGTCGGCGCGGACGAGCACCTCGATGTAGCGCGCCCCGATCTCCTGGAGGAGTCGCGAGCAGCGGTCGAGCAGCCAGGTGAAGTTGTACTCCCGCGGCTTCTTGATCCCGATGATCGTGCAGTACTTGTCGGCGCCCGCCATGTAGGCGAAGACCTCGACCGTCTGACAGGGTGACGTGATCACCATATTGGGCGCGTGGAACGGGTAGAAGTGCGACTGCAGATGCCCCTCCGCCTTAAGCGCCTCGAAGCGGTGGAGCGCGAACTTCTCCGCCGCGATGACCTCGAGCTCGACCGTCTTGTCGAAGGTGTCGAGCGCCAGGTCGTCGGCGGTCGCCGGAAGCAGGGGACCCAGGTTGCACTCGGACTGGACGATGCGGTAGAGCCGTTCGATGCTGGGGTGGAGACCGAAACCATCGAAACGATTAACAAATGCCCCGTCCGAGAAGAGCGCCGTCAGGCAGTGCGTCTCGTAGACGTCGGTCCGGTGGACGTTCGGGAAGATCCCGAGCTTTTTGTAGCCGAGCCGCTCGGTCACGATCTGCGGCGCCGGGGTCGAGGTGCGCGTCGTCGCATAGACGACGTCGATCCGGCCCGTCGTCTCGGTCAAGTGGTCGAAGCCGAGCACCATCGCGCGCTCGAGCACGCTCGCGCCGCGGAA
>JAYVWD010000746.1:0-5477 GCA_043786345.1 Pseudomonadota bacterium | reverse complement strand
GCGCTTCGTCGCCGACCTGTCGCCCGGGAACGTGCCGGACGCCGACGTCGTCGTCGCGACGTTCTGGAAGACGGCCGAATGGGTCGCCGCCTACCCGGCCGCAAAGGGCAGAAAACACTACCTCATCCAGCACCACGAGGTGTGGGCCGGGCCGCCCGCGCGCGTCGGCGCGACCTGGCGGGCGCCGATGACGCGGGTCGTGCCGGCGCGTTGGCTCGCCGACGTGGCCCGCGGCTATGGGGTCGAGGCGGCGCATGTTCCCAATGGGCTCGACATGGCCGAGTTCGGGATCGACGCCGCGCCCGGGCAGCGAGCGGGGAGCCGCATCATGACCCTCTTCAATCCGCTCCGCTTCAAAGCCAGTGGCGACGCCATCGCGGGCCTCGCGGCGTTACGCCGGACGGTCCCGCAAGTGGAGGTCACGGTGTTCGGGGCCGGGCGCCGGCCGGCGCTGCCGGACGGATTCTCCTACGTTCGTCGCCCGACCCGCGTCGAGCTGCGCGCCCTCTATAACCGCAGCGCCGTCTATGTCGCGCCGAGCCACAGCGAAGGCTGGGACCTGCCCGCGACCGAAGCGATGCTGTGCGGTTGCGCGCTCGTCGCGAGCGACGTCGACGGCCATTGGGAGTACGCGGTCCACGAGCGGAATGCGCTGCTCTTTCCGGCCGGCGATCTGGCCGCGCTGGGGGCAGCCGTCGGCCGCCTGATCCAGGACGCCCCGCTGCGGCTTAAGCTCGCGCTCGCCGGGGCCGAGACCGCGCGCGGCTTCACCTGGGGGCTCGCCACCCAGAGGCTGGCCGCGATTTTCGCGGCATCGGCCCCGGTCGGGCCTCTCTCATCCTGACCGCGTCATCCGAATCATTGAGCCCTTTCCGCAGATGGACTATATAGGTGAAAGCTCCTCTCAAAAAACCCAGACCTCCAGCGGGGCCGCATGCTTAGCTTTGTCATTCCGGCACGCAACGAGGCCGAGAGTCTCGTACGCCTCATCCACGAGATCAAGAAGGTTTGCGAGTGGCATGAATACGAGTACGAGGTCGTCATCGTCGATGACGGCAGCACCGACGCGACCTGGGCCGAGATCGTCCGGCTCGGGGCGGCGCACGTAAACCTGAGTGGCATCCGCTTCCGACGCAATTATGGCAAGGGGCCGGCCCTCGTTGCCGGCTTCAAGACGGCGCGCGGCGACGTCGTCTTCACGATGGACGCCGACCTCCAGGATAACCCCGAGGATGTCCCGGAGTTCGTCGCGGCGCTCGAGCAGGGCCTCGACATCGTGGTCGGCTGGCGCCGGACGCGCCAGGACCGGCCCGTGAAGCGGATGCTGAGCCGGATCTTCAACGCGACGGTCAGCCTCGTGGGCCTGAAGCTGCACGACCACAACTGCGGGTTCAAGTGCTTCCGCAGGGAGGCCCTCGAGAACATGCATCTGTACGGCGACATGCACCGGTACATGCCGATCCTCGGCCATATCAACGGCTTCCGCGTCGGCGAGGTGCAGGTCCATCACCGCAGTCGCGTATTCGGCCAGTCGAATTATGGCGTTGGTCGGATCTACCGCGGCTTCTTCGACCTCTTGACGATCTTCTTTCTCAAGCAGTTCCGGCACCGGCCGATGCACTTCCTCGGCGCCCTCGGGCTTGGCGCCCTCCTGCTCGGGTTCGGAGGCCTTGCTTATCTCGCTGTCGCCTGGCTTTCTGGCCAGAGCATCGCGAGCCGCCCCCTGCTCGTGTACTCCGCCGCCCTCACGGCCTTCGGTACCCAGGTCCTGGCGACCGGAATCCTGGCCGAGCTCCTGACGGCCTACATGGCGAGGTTCGAGCACACCTACGCGATCAAGGACCAGATCCAGACGGCGGCCGTCCCGTCGAAACGGCCGCCGGCGCGACCGGGCGAACGACGGCGCCGGTCCGAAGCCTCCCCGATCTAGCGCGCCGACGACCTCCGGCTCGGTCCGAATGGGTCATATGAGGCGCTCTTCGGGCGGCCCCTCCGGCCCCGGAGCGCCGTCAGTCTTGTGGCAGCGCGTGCCGGCGAGGCAGGAACGCCGTCACGTCCAACGGGTTTGGGACCATGAAGGAATAGCCGAAAGCCGCCAATCGGGCCATGGTGGCGTCGAGCAGCTCAACTGGCGCGTGCACGAATTCAAAGGTGATGACCCGCGGACGCAGGCGGTTGAGGTCGAGCCCGGCCAGGATATGACAGTCCATCCCTTCGGCGTCGATCTGCAGGACGTCCAGCTCGGTCACGCCATGCTCGGCCACCAGCGTCGGCAGCGTTACGCACGGCACGTCGCAGGCCTTGACGTCCGCGGGACCATAGTCCAGATGCCGCAGGTAGCGGCGATGCGCGAGGACGTTCGCGCGGAGAAACGACGTGAGCTGGCCGAGTCCGGGGATGTCGGGCCGGTCGATGTAATAGAGCCGCAACGTCTCATTCGCGGTTCCGACAGCCTTGTTGACGAGCCGGACCCGGTCGTTGCCCTTGTAGGTGGCTTCAAGGCTCCGGTATGCGTCCGGCATCGGCTCGACGAGCACGCCGCGCCACCCGTCCGAGTTGATGAACTCGTGGAGATGGTCGTTAGACCGGCCGTCGTTGGCGCCGATCTGGATGAACGTCGCGACCTGGCGCTCGAAGTAATCTTTGAGGAAGAGATTGAGCACGTCGACGGCGCCGCGGCATTCCGGACGACTCGCGAGAAAGCGCGGCATCGGCGTGACGGCAAAACCCCGGCGCTCGAGTTGCAGGCGGATGGCTCTGCGGATCCGGCGGACGATCATTGGCGGCACTCCTCTCGTTCCCACGTCTTCATTCGTGCCGTCTGGACCTTACCCGCCTACTGGGGCGGCCGTCGTCAAAATTTGACGAGGACCTCATACGACGCCCGCTTTGCCTCGCCGCTCGCCACGAACTGCGCGAGCGCCGCGCGCCCGCGCTGGTCGAGCCTGGCGCCGACCTCAATGTCGGCGCCGATCAGCCGCAAGCTCGGCTGGCGACGACCCCGCAGGAGCGACAAGGAGTTCAAGTCAAACAAACAGCGGATTCTTGGTGGATGACCACCCGCTCTTGGCATTCGTCCCAACTTTTTAACCAGTGTTTGTTGAACGCCACAACCTCCCCGCGGCCATGCCTAGCTTATGGCGCGTCTTGACGAAAGCTTGAGCGCCCGCTTCAGAGGGCGATGACGCCGTCTAGGTAGCGAACTTCGTTGCGGGCAAAGGACGCTCGCATGTGGCCCTCGTCCATGTAGATCGGATCGCCGCCGGGCGCGGTGACGGGACAGCTGTCGCGTCCGCACAGCCAGTCAACCGGATCGATGACCACGGCGCCGTTCCGCTGCGCGAGCTCGCGGATCCTCGGGATCACCGGCTCGATCGAGCGTTGCATGCCGGCGCGGTCGATGCCGGCGTCGGCCATGTCGCGACGCTTGCCGCGCAGCCGGTCCACCATCGCGGCGGGGCTCAGCGCCGGTCCCGTCGGGATGTCGAGCACGACGAAGACCTTCTTCCCGTTCCGGCGCAAACCGGCGATCATCGCCTCCAGCCCCTGGAAGGCCGCCGCCGCCGCGGCCGTGCCCGCCGCGAGCTGTTGCGTCGAGCCGCCCGTATCGACCCAAAAGCTTCCGCTCCGAAAGTAGGACGTCCAGATCGCCCCGATGACGATGGTGTTGACGCTGGGATCCGCCGCGAACGCCAGCGCGTCGTCGGTGAAACCTTCGCATCGACCCGGACCGTTCCGGCGCGCCCATACGCCCGGGATCGGCGGGCATCCCTTCCGCGTCGCGAACACGGCGCCCGAGAGGGGCCGCGGCGCCTCCGCGATCAGGCGCTCGATGCGCGGCCCGTACTGCTCGATGTTGCTGTCGCCGAAGAAGAGCGTCCGCTGCTTGGCGTCGCCCATCGAAAAGAACGTGTTACGGCCGAAGGCGAAGGGCACCATGCTCTTTCCGGGATAGCTCCAGTCGTCTGCGGCGGCGGAGAGCAGGTCGAACTGGGGACCGGTCAGCCGCGGCGCCAGTCCGCCTGTGCGCACGACGAGTCCGAACGCGGCGACGAGGGCGAGCCCGCCGACCAGAGCGCCCTGGACCGCGGCAGAGCCGGTCGCGCGCAGCGGCCGCTCGACGAAACGGTACGTCAGCCAGGCGAGCAGGACCGACGCGGCGACGAGCGGGAGCGTCCCCGCGTCCGCGAGCCCGTCCAAGCGCAGGGTGCGCGCGAGGGCGAGGACCGGCCAATGCCAAAGATACAGCGGGTAGCTGATCAGCCCCACGAACACGAGGACCCGGTGACCCAGGACCCGGCGGCTCAACCAGGACCCGGTGCCGACGGAGCCGGCCGCGATGAGGGCGACGGCGCCGGCGACCGGCGCGAGCGCCCATAGCCCGGGATACTGGTGCTTCCTGCTGTCGAGCAGCGCGGCCGAGCCGGCGATCAACGCGAGGCCGAACGCCGCCGTGAGGTCGGGTGGAGGCGCCCAACGCGCCCACCGCGGGCCGCTACCGCGACGCTCCCAGCATACGAGCAGGGCGCCGGCCGCCAGCTCCCATAGACGCCCGGGCAGCAGGTAGTAAGCCGCGCGCGGGTGCGGGGCCACCAGGATCAGGTTGCATACGAACGAGAGCGCGATGGCGAGGCCGATCACGAGCCGTTGGTTCGCCCGGTACCGGTGCGTCAGGAAAAGAAGGGCCGGCCAGACGAGGTAAAACTGCTCCTCGACCGCCAGCGACCATAGATGAAGGAGCGGTTGGTAGGAGGCGTCTCTGTCGAAGTAGCCGACCCTCGTTGCCGCGAGATTGGAAAGGAACGCCGACGCGCTCGCGAGGTCGGCGCCGAGGACCTTGAACTCGCTTCGCAGCAGGATCGACCAGCCGGCGACCAGAACCGCCAGTAGGACGACGAGGAGCGCGGGGACGAGGCGGCGGACGCGGCGGAGGTAGAAGTCTTTCCAGCTGAAGCGGCCGGCGTCCAGGGCCTGAAGGAGGAGCCGCGAGATCAAGTAGCCCGAGATCACGAAGAAGACGTCGACCCCGACGAAGCCCCCGCTCAATAGATTCTGGTCCACGTGGTAGACGACCACGGCGAGGATCGCGAGCCCGCGGAGGCCGTCGATGTCGGCGCGGTACGTGGCGCGCGGCGCTGAGACGGGGCGGCCAGAACTCCGGAAGAAGTGTCGGAGCGAGGCGGCGGCTTCGTCCCGGGCGGAGACAAAAAAGGGTGCCATGCGGGGCTTCCTGGGAAAATTTCAATGGTATTAGCGGGTTTCATATCAGAGGGTCGCGCCGGCGTCCATTCTAAAACGTCCGGTAGGGGGCCTGAGTAGAAGCTGGGGAATTTCGCCTATCTCAATGCTGAGAACCTAGGTCACTTACCCGCCTACTGGGGCGGCCGTCGTCAAAATTTGACGAGGCCCTCATACGACGCCCGCTTTGCCTCGCCGCTCGCCACGAACTGCGCGAGCGCCGCGCGCCCGCGCTGGTC
>JAYVWD010000745.1:0-4285 GCA_043786345.1 Pseudomonadota bacterium | reverse complement strand
ACGACAGTGAATGGACGCCCGACGTGATCGTGGCGGACCGCGACGCGCTGGAAGTGGGCCTGGTCGCGCACGGCTTTCGCAAGATCACAGGACGCGTCCTCCACGGGCCAGACGTTATGCCCTTATTTAGGAAAAGCGCCCGATTGTGCCACCAAAGGCGCCGACCGGCCGAGCGCTCACCTATATCGCTGGACAATGGTCGGCGCTGCTGGTCCTTCTCGCCGACGGGAACGTGCCAATCGACAACAATCGTGTCGAAAACGTGATCAGACCATTCGCCGTCGGCCGGCGCATCTGGCTCTTTTCGGCGAGCTCGTCAGGCGCCCGGTCAAGCGCCAATCTCTACTCGCTGATCCAGACGGCCCGCGACAACGGGCTCGACCCGCACGCCTATCTAGCCCGCGTCTTCGCAGAATTGCCGCAGGCTACGACGGCTGACGCCGTCGCTGCACTGCTGCCCTTCAGGCCACCGAACTGAGTCAGGGTCCGATCCTGAGGCGCTGACGAAAGTATGGTCGAACACTGTCGTTGATAGCGAAAATGTTATACACCTACTCAGTCTTAAGCGGGGCAAGGAGCGTCATGACCAAGAACAGGGAAGAGCAGCCAGACAGTGACAGCGCGCGCGAAGGCAACGAGCGCACGTGGGTCGCCAGCGGGTTCACGGCCCGAGTTCTCAAGAATGAGGACGACGAGGGTTGGGCCGTGACGATGACGCGAGACGGCGACTCCGAGCCGGTCCTCACCAGTCCGTGGACGATGGGGCGCGACAAGAAGAACCCCAAGCCGCTGAATTATGCCGATTTCAAGACGCTGCTGAAGGGCGCGCTGGACGTCGTCACACGCCACGAGGCGCACGCCCAGGCCCAACGCCACCGCAGCGTGCGGGTCGTCGACGCGGAAGGCACTTCGGTCCGCATCGATCTCGACGTCGCGGCCGACGAGGACGACCCGCACGCGATGCTCACGGCGTGGGGCTCCGTCGGCGAGAAGTTGGCCGAGCGGCGAGTTGCACCGGATTTCAAGCTCAGCAGCACGAGCGCGGGCCAGTGGGTCGCCCGCGGTTTCGGCGCCGTCTGACGGCAGCGGCAAGGCCGGCCGGAGCGTTTCTGGGTCGTGCAATGCATAGCTCTCGCGCGACACTGGAAACTAGAACAAACGGGGCGCTGGCTGAGCCTGAGACGCCGCGGAGTGCCCTGACAATCGAGCCGACCTCGAGCATCCCTCTAAGTTGACGAAAGCGGCGGCTCGAGGAGCCGGCGCTTTCTGCGCAGGAAAAACCTCCACACGACCGTACGGTGTTCATTGAGAGGCTCAATCGGCAGCAATCCGAGCGCGACCGAGGCGACAGCCGCGCGCACTCGTCGGGAATCCGAAGCTTCTCTTCGTCCGAAAGCCTCCGCCGCCGCTCGGTAACGAGCTCCACTCGCTGCACGCCAACCCCTGGCCGCCCTTTAGGGCACACTTTGAGACACCTGGAAGGTTGGTTTACGCGATGCGGGTCAGGAATCCAAGGTTCGGGCTATGAGACGCTTACTAAGCACATGCTCGACGTTATCGGCCATCATCGTCAGTACGAAGGTGACGAGGTACCGGCGGCATCGTTCCGAGGACGGCGGTTGGTCTGTGGCTGCGCGACCGCATTTTCGAGCTCGTCCCCTTGATCCATCGCTGGGGGGGGCCGTCCCGGCGCCGGGATTCAGCGGGCGGCGTGCGCGTTGCGCCTGGGTTGATCAAGGCGGTATAGCCCGTGGCCGGATCGAGGTGTTGCGGTGCTTCGCGTTCCTGGTGTCGCCGCCTGACTCAATTTTTTCCCAGCTCGTTTTTCCACTTGGCGTCCTCGGGTTGTCCTGTCCCCGGATTTGCCGCGGCTCCATAGGTAAACCGTCGCCAAATCCATTCAAGCGGACCAACTCGGCGGTAGGAAAGGTAGGCTCCCGCTAACCCGACTTGCGCGGCATAAAAGGCAATGCCGAACATCGCTGCGGCGAAAGATCCCAGCTTTCCGTACAGGCCGGTGCCATACCCGTAGAAAGTGAAAGCCAGCACCAACGTCTGTATCAAGTATCCGGTGAGGCTCAGTTGTCCCAGGGGGGCGAGACGACGTACCAGGGTACTTGATGGTTTCATCCATATGAACCAGGCGCAGTATCCCAAGGCGAGCCCAATGACTCCCGTGTCGCCGATTACGATCCTCCGTCGCCCAAGGTCCGTGCCTCGTGCTGCGAACATGGCTTCAAGCGCCGTGAAGACCGTCCCTATGGCGAGTAGCCCCAAAAGAATTGAGCGCCCGCTGGGATGGTCTCGACATTTGCTGATCCAGCCGCCCTGCCATGCGAGAAAGCCGAAAATGATGAGCGCGAGCGTCCTTGGCGCGACACCTGTCAAGAGTGGCAAAATGACGTGACGAAGCTCTATGAGGCGAAACTGCAAGGCTTCCAGGAAGCTCCCAGAGCCGTATGCCTTGAATGCTCCCTCGATTATTGTCGCGTCCGAAATCCCAATTGGTACGGAAGGCCAGAGAACAGTGAAGCGCACGGTAAGAGCAAGGGCGAGCGCCGTCCAAAGAGTACGCCGGGAGCCATTCAAAATGGGCAGCAAAACCAGCCCGCAAATCGCATAATGGGTGAGGATGTCACCAGAGAACACGAATAAAATATGAAATAGACCCATTGCCAGCAGAAAATCGAGACGGCGAAGAAGGATGGTCCTCGAGCGGCTTCCGCTCCGCCGCACGATGGCCGCGAGGCCTGCGCCGAACAAGACGCAGAGGACGGCAAAACACTTGCGTTCAAAAATCAGTCCGACGAACCAATCGACAGCATGATTCAGCGCCCCAGGCTCGGTATGGAACTGTTGCAGGCAGGCCAGAAAGGGGAAACGGAACTCGGTCAGAAGATTCAGCAGCAGCACGCCGAGGAGCGCGGCACCGCGCAGAGCGTCGATATTTCGGTCGCGCTCTCCACGAATCGGCGAAGGCTTGCCTGGAAAGACGCCTCTTTCCTCGGCCGGTTTCTTCATTTCAAGCTCCCAAGTTCCGCCTGCCGGCCGCTTTCGATCAGGCCTGCCTGCCGGCCTTCCCATGCGTCGCGACCGCTTCCAGTAACTTCTCGATTTCAATCGGCTTCGTCAGGTAGGCGTCAGCGCCCGCGCGCAGGCAGGCGGCGCGCGCTCTCCACCGCATGCGCCGAAAGCATGACGATCGGCCGCCCGTAGCCGCGTTGGCGCAGCTCGCTCAAGGCCCGGTAGCCGTCGACGTCCGGCATCTGGATGTCCATCAGGACGACGTCGTAGGGCTGCGCCATCGCCTTGTCGACCGCTTCGCGGCCGTTCATCGCGACGTCGACGCGGGCGCCGGCATACGTCAGCGCCTCGACGAAAAAGAGCCGGGGATCTTCCGCATCCTCCGCGAGCAGGACGCGGATCTCCGCGACGGCGCGCAGCCGCGGCGCCTCGCCAACGGCGCCCCGCGCGGCGCCGTCGACCGCCGCCGTCCCGGGCGCGAGCGCGACGGTGACCGTCACGGCGAAGGTGCTGCCGACCCCGGGCGCGCTTTCCGTCAGCACCACGTCGCCGTGAAAGAGCCGCGCGAGACGGCGCGCCAGGACGAGCCCGAGGCCCGTGCCGCCAAAGCGCCTGGTCATCGAGGCGTCGGCCTGGGAGAACGGTTGGAAGAGCTTATCACGCTGTGCGAGCGTCAGGCCGATCCCGGTGTCGGTCACCGAGAAGGTGATCACCGCGCTCCTCTGCCCCGCCACCGTTGCCGCCTCGGTCGTGAGCAGAACGCGGCCGACGCTGGTAAATTTAACGGCGTTGTCGAGGACGTTGAGGAGGATTTGCCGCAGCCGGGTGGGGTCCGTGAAGACGACGTCCGGCGTGCCTTCGCTCCGATCGAAGCGCAGCTCGATCCCTTTGGCCGCGGCCCGATTCGCGAGCAGCGAGCGCAGGTCCGTGAGCAATTCGGGGATCGACACCATCGCCGACTCGAGCTCGAGGTGGCCGGCCTCGATTTTGCTCAGATCCAGGGACGAGTCGATCAGGGCCTTGAGGCCGAGCCCGTTGCGATAGATGACGTCGACGAGGCGCCGGACCCCTTCGATATCGGTCGCGGGGCTGGCGCCCCGGAGCAGCTCGGCGTAGCCGAGGATCGCCGTGAGCGGCGTCCTGCCAAATGGGACTGGCGCTTTGTCGACGGGGGCCGTGACAGGCAGGGACACTTAGAACCAAATCGAGCAAACACCCCCCGCAACGGTATCGAGGGCTGCAATGCGCGCTCCGCTTTCAG
>JAYVWD010000744.1:0-3401 GCA_043786345.1 Pseudomonadota bacterium | reverse complement strand
TGCTGACGCGCAGGGTGAGCGCCGTGCCCTTCGCGATGGGCGCCTGGTTGCCGTTGCCGGCCGCCATGCCGCCCGAGCCGGCGGGCTCCAGATTGACGCGCGGCAGGGCGCGGGCCTCGTCGGGCGAAAGCTCGAAGGCGGTACGGAAGGGCGTGTAGCCCTGGCGCTTGAGCTCGAGGCGGTGCTTGCCCGACTTGAGCTCGATCCAGCCGCTGCTGAGGGTGTTGTCGACCGTCGTGCCGACCTTGCGGCCGTCGATGTAGACCTCGGCGGCGGGGTCGCTGCTGACGGTGACCTTGGCGCGCCCGACGGGCGGCAGCGCGGGCGGCGGGGCGGGCTCGGGCTTCTCGACGACGACGGCCTTCGGCGCCGGCTCCGGCGCGGCGGGCGCTGGCGGCGCAGGGGCCGGCGCCTCGGCGACCGCGGCGCTGCCTTCGTCGCTTTTTTTCGCAGTTTTCTTGATCTCGGCGGTCTCGACGGCGAGGTTCGGGTCGGCGGGCTCCGGCGACGAGAGCGGCTTGACGGTGGTTTGCGCGTTCGCCCACTTGCCGGTCTTCGGTTTCTTCGGCTTGGACTTCGGCGTGGCGGGCTTGGGCGTCTCCGGATTCTGCGGCGCGGCGGCGGCGGTCAGCGCTCCCTTCTTGTCGATCTGCTTGACGACGTACGGCGTGCCGTTCTTGATCTTGGTCGCCTTCTTGACGTCGGCTTTGTCCGGCTTCACGGCCAGGTTCTTCGGACCCTTGCTCGGGACGTTGACGACGCGCGCCCCTTTGACCCGCGGGCCGCTCGCGAGGCGATTCGACAGCTCGACGAAGCCCCAGATGCTCACGATCCCGATCAGGCCGACGAGCGCGACGCCGAAGACGTAGTTGACCCACGACTGGCTGATCACGGTGAAGCGCGGGACCCGGTTGACGCGCACGCTCGGCGCCCGCATCTGGCGGACGTTGCGCGGCTGCGCGGCGTAGCCCGCCTGCCGGCGCGGCGTGCCGGCGTCGACGGCCGGCGGGGCGTTCACGTAGGCCGGTTGCTGCTGCAGGACCTGCGTCGCGTTGCGCGGCGCGGGGCGCGGCTGGTTATACTGGCTCGGCGGGCGCGGCGGCACCACCTGGGGCGACGGCTGCTCGACGCGCTGCGTCGGCGCCTGCGGGATGTGGCCCTGCCAGGTGGCGTTGCCGCGGAACGGCGGCGGCGCCGGCAGCTCGGCGGCCGCCTGATTGGTCGTCCGTTGGCCGCCCGCGCCCGGGTTCCGCTGCGTCGGCTGGCGCGGGCCGCCCTTCGAAATGCGATGGCTCGCCTGTTGGCCGCGGCCTTGCGTCATCTGCTGCGTCAGCGGGCGCATGTTGCGCGCCTGCGTCGCGGCGGCCGTCGCCGCGAACTGCGTGCGCCGCAGGCGCTCCTCGTATGCCGCGGGGTCCTTGAAGTAGCGCTCGAGCTCGATGTGGCTCTCGTCGAACCCCATCCCTTTCAGGAACGCGTCGAGGGCGTTCGCGTAGTCGGTCGCCGTCTGAAAGCGGTGCGCCGGATCCTTGCCCATGCCGCGCACGATCATCGCGTCCATCTGGTCGGGGAGCGCGGGCACGAGGAAGCGCGGGTAGGTGAACTCGCCTTCCATGATCTTGAGCACGACGTCGTGCGTCGTCTGGCCGGTGAACGGCAGGCGGCCGGTGACGATCTCGTAGAAGAGCACCGACAGGCTGTAGAGGTCGCTGCGCAGGTCGACGTCCCGGCCCCGGATCTGCTCGGGCGACATGTAGCTCGGCGAGCCCATGAAGGTGCCGGTGAGCGTCATGCTGGATTTGCCGAGGTCCTTGGCGATGCCGAAGTCCATCAGCTTGAGCTGGCCCTCGACCGTCATCATGACGTTCTCGGGCTTGATGTCGCGGTGGACGATCCCGTGCGCGTGGGCGGTGTAGAGCGCCTTCAGGATCTCGCGGACGACGCAGGCCGCGATGATCGGGTGCAGCCAGCCGCCGGTGAACTGCTGGACGTACTGCGCGAGGTTCTGGCCCTTGATGACCTCGGTGACGATCCAGAGGCGGCCCAAGCCCTCGCCGCTGTAATCGTAGATCTTGACGATGTTCGGGTGGTCGAGGCAGGAGATGGCCTGCGCCTCCATCTGGAATCGCTTGCGGATGTCCTGGTTCTTTTCCATGTGCTCGTGGAGCACCTTGATCGCGACGCGGCGCCCGAGCTTCTCGTCGACGGCGACGTAAACGAACGCCATCCCGCCTTCGCCGATGCGCTCCTGGATCCGGTAACGATTCCCGAGAACTTGATTCCGCATGGGGCCTTTCCTTGGGCCGGTGACGCGCCCCGAAAGGCGCATTCCTCCATGCCCCTCTTTTCGGCTACTTTGCGGAAACTCTTGAGGGATCTCGGGTTTCTGAGGGGATCTCGGGGAGCTACGCGGAGGGTGTGGCGCTGGTGCAACGCTGTGGTTTTATTGATACAATAATGAAATCAGGCACTTGGAAATCTGCCGGCCCGGCATCATCGGGTCCGGTCGACGCAGCGGCCCGGCGGTAAAGGTGGACACTCCGGGCCCGCGAGCGGGTTGCCGGTGACGGTTAAGAGCCGACGCGTCGGGGGCGCGGCGAAGTCCGCGACGGTGCTCAGATTGTTGTAGCTCAGGTCCAGTCCGCCGCGACCGGCGTGCCGCCGACGATCTTGAGCGCGGCCTCCGGCGCGTGCGCCCGGCAACCCGCCGTCGCCGCCAGCACGACGACTACAGGTCGTGCGGCAGCAGATCGTGCGTGGACGTGAACCGCTTGAACGGGCTGTAGAACTTGAGGTTGGTGAGGTGGCTCGTGTAGATGCACGCGTATTCCTCGACCTGATCGGCAAAGCGGCTGCGTTCGAGGCCCACCTTCATCAGCTCGCCCCACACCGGGTGCACGGCGCCCTGACGGGCCTCGATCATCTCCTTGATCGCGGCGTCGAGCGCCTTGACGGTCTCCTCGAGGGCCGCCGCGCGCGGGATGAGCTTCTCGATCTCCTTCTGGAGATAATGGGATTTTTTGGTCTCGCCGCGCAGCTTGGCCTTGTCGGCCTGCTTCACGTGCATGCCGATCCGCGAGCGGATGAACATCAGCTCCTCGTCGTGCAGCTCGCGCTCGGCGAGCTTGAGCTTGATGGCCTCGAGCGCGTCCTTGAGCCGGTCGAGCTTCATCAGCTCCTCGGCGAGCTCCTCGACGATCAGCATCGTCCGCCAGTTGAGGCGCGACTTGCTCCGGATGATGTCGCCGTAGATGTGGTCGCCGACGAACAGGATCTCGTCACCGCGCGTGCCCGTGAGCTGCTGCAGCAGCGCCGCGTTGCCGCCGTGGTACACGTGGCCGGGCAGGAGCGGCCCGTTCTGGATCTTGAGCAGCCCGGTGTCGGTCATCACTTCGTAGAAC
>JAYVWD010000743.1:0-5866 GCA_043786345.1 Pseudomonadota bacterium | reverse complement strand
GTCGTTTTCATAGAAGTGCGGACGGGTGGATGGGCTGCGGGAGAGTTTTAGCGCGACCAGGTGGGTTCGGAGATTTTGCCAAAGCCGCTGACGACGGTGGTCTTCTGGCCGGTCTGCGCGTCGAGGAGAATCAGCGAGCCGCCGTCGGCGAAAATGAGGTGCCGCGAATCCGCGCCCCACGCCGGCCCTTCACCCGTGGCGACCACGCGCGCGCCGCCGCTCGCGAGGTCGAGGATGGCGATGGAAAAGCTGCCGCCGTCGCGCACGGTGAAGGCGATTTTTTTCCCGTCGGGCGACCAATTTGGCTCGGTGTTGTAGCTGTGGCCGGTGGTGAGCATGCGGCCCGTGCCGCCGCCGGAGGGGATGCGGAAAAGCTGCGGCGTGCCGCGGTCGTCGCTCGAGTAAATGATCTCCGCGCCATCGGGCGACCATGTCGGCGTACTCTCCACGCCCGTGGTCCGCGTGAGTCGGCGCGCGCCACCGCCGCCTGCGCTCGTGGTGTAAAGTTCGGGGTTGCCGTCCTTGCTCATCACGACGGCTAGTTGGTGGCCGTCGGCGGAGTAGCTCGCGCCCGTGTTCGTGCCGGGAAATTTGATGATGCGATTGCGCGCGCCGCTCGCGAGTTCGATCTCATACACATCCGCGTAGCCGCTTTTGTAGCCGGTATAAACGAGCGTGCGCCCGTCCGGGCTGAGCCGCGGGCCGACGCTGATGTTGGCGTCGTTCGTGAGCTGATGCACGCCCGAGCCATCCGCATCCGCAGTGTAGATTTCCTTGTGCCCCGTGCGGCTGGCGACAAACGCGACCTTCGTATTCGCGATCCCTTTGCTCCCTGTCAGCGTCTCGATGATCTCGTCCGCAAACGCATGCACCTTCCCCCGCGCCGTGCCGCTGAAGGTCTGGCTCAGCACCGTTTTCCCCGCGTGATCCGTCACGCTCCCCGCGAGACTGCCGCCATTCGACGTACCGCCGATGACAAAGCCTGCGCTCGCCGCCGGCACAAGGTTGAAGTAGCCCGACATCGCCAGATCGTTCTGCAAAATCTTCGCCGCCGCCGCGCCGTCCGCGCCGCCCGCCGGCGCCGGATCGGTCGCCGGGGCGCCGCCGCCGTCTTCGCCGCCGTCTTCGCCGCCCGGGGCCGCGGCTTCTTCGCCGCCGCCGGAGCCGGCTTCGTCGCCGGAGCCGCCGTCGGCGTTGTTGTCGCTGCCACCGTCGTCGTCGCTGGAGGCGTTCGAGCCGCCATCGTCACCGCCCGCCCCACCGTTTTCGTTGTCGGTGTTGCTGATGATGTCGCCCGTGTCATCCTGCTGTTGACCGGAGCAGCTGGAGAAAACCAGCGGCAGGCCGACGAGGCTGAGGGCAACCGTGACACTACGAATCTTCGGCGAAACCGTCATCTTGACGCTCATGGACGAAACCTCCTGTTCCGTAAGCTAAATATCTGCTCGTTTACTTGGAGTTCTGCGGCACGTTGGTGCGCGGAACGCCTTGATCCGACATCGCGTCCACCGGGACGTACATCCCGTTGGCAAGTTTCAGGAAACCGTTCTCTTCCCAGGTGACCGGATGGTCACCCTGTTGAAGCTGCCTTACTGGCTGGCCGCCCTTTGTCGCGCTCACGACCTGCACGCCGGCCTGCTTGGCGTAGCGCACGCGGCCGCCAGGAAGCGGGGCGGCCTCGCTCGGGGCCGCGGGCGCCGGAGCGGCATTGCTGCCGGGCGCTGCGGCGAGGCCGGAGCCGGAACCGGCGCCCAGATCGGGCGGCGGGACGACGTCGGGACCGGCGGAGGAGCCGTTGTCGACGGGCGGCGCGTCGTCGGCGGGCGGCGCCTCGTCGTCGAGGCCTTTGGTATCGTTGTTGACGTCGACACCGCTGGCGTTGTCGTCGTCGTCGCCTTCGTTGTTGTCGCCGGAGTTGTTGCTCTCGGCGGCATCGTCGGAGCCGACGTTGTTCGCAGCGTTGTCGTTGCTCGAGTTCAGGATGTCGCCGCTGTCGTCGTCCTGCTGCCCCGAGCAACTGGGGAAGAGGGCCATGGCCGGTACCGTGAGGAACGCCATGAAGACGGTCAACGAACGAATGGCGGATAGTGACGAGCGGACGCGCATGGTGCGAAACCTCCCTGTTTCGCGGATGAACTAAAATCTCTGGCTCTGTCCTTCGCATCGGCAGGGGCTGTCAAAAGTTTAGGCTGATGCCCGAATGCTTACCCCCGCGGGTCCCTGGGGCGATCGGCAATCAACCGCCGGTAGTTCCCAGGAAATCGGGGCCTAGTCGGGACGCTCAGTAGAGGACTTGCAGACAAAGCCCGGACTGAATCGCTTGCCCAGCGCGCGTGCCGTAGCAGTATGCGCAAAAGTCGTCGTGGGCTCCCGCAGTGCCGGAATCGAGATCGAGCTGCCTGTAGGCGCCAGGGTCGAAGGCGATGACCGTCTGGCCGTTGCGGTCGAGGCGGCACTGGTCGGCGGCCGAGAGGGCCGACAGGGGCTTGACGGTGATCGAAAACCGGCCCGATTTGTCCGTTTGGCTGCCCGTAGGGACGGAGCCCACGGCCGGCTCGGTCCCGGGAAAGTCGACGCTGTCGATGGTGATGGCGACCTTGGGAACGCCCGATCCGGGCGGGCTGGCGGGCGTCGGCGTCGGGCTCGGTGCCGCCGGCGCGGTCGGACTCGCAGGAGCCGGATCTGCTGGGTCTTTCCGGGGACGGGCGGCGGCGTATCCCCGCCCGAAGCCGGCGCGCTCTGCGGGGCGTCTTTGATCAAGGCCATCGACGGGGATTTGCCGCAGCCCGAGGCCGCGAGAAGTGCGAAGACGAGGGCGAGCGCGTGTTTCAAACGGTGGACCCCGCAACGCAATGGAGCGCGGGCGACGTCGGCTTCGATGTCGGTCGTAAGTCCTTGTCGGCCGGTCGCTTCCTTTGGCTTGGCCCTTGCCGTAATTCGCCGGTTTCACGGCGGTTTTATGACCCAATCAGCGGCGGTGGGTCTTATACACGCTCGCCTGATCGACGGGCATCACGATCACGTGGTCGATGTTGACGTGGGCGGGGCGTGCGACCGCGAATTCGACGCATTCGGCGATGTCGCGCGCGGTGAGCGGCGTCATGCCGGAGTAGACGGCCTTGGCGCGGTCGTCGTCCTTGAGGCGGACGACGCTGAATTCCGTCTCGACCATGCCCGGATCGATCTCGCTGACGCGAATCGCCGTGCCGTTCAGCTCGTAGCGGAGGGCGCCAGTGATGGCCTTGACCGCGTGCTTCGTGCCAGCGTAGACGGCGCCGTTCGCATACGTGAAAAAGCCCGCGATCGAGCCCATGTTCACGATGTGGCCGCGGCCGGCCGCGATCATCCCGGGCAGGAATTTACGGGTGAAACGCAGGAGCCCGTAGACGTTGGTGTCGATCATCGCCTGCCAGTCGGCGTCCTTGCCGGTGACGACCGGGTCGAGGCCCGCGGCCAAGCCGGCGTTATTGATCAAGATATCGGTCTCGCCGAAACGCGCGCGCACGCCGTCGTGAAAGCGGTCGACCGAGGCCTGGTCGGTGACGTCGAGCGCGAGCGCCTGGACATCCAGCGCGCCGAGCTCGCGGAGCTTTACTTCCAAGTCTTTCAAGCGGTCGAGGCGCCGCGCGCCCAGGGCGAGCTTCACGCCGCTGGCCGCGAGGACCTCGGCGCAAGCCTCGCCGATTCCGGAGCTGGCGCCGCTGATGACGACGACCTTGCCATTGAGCCTCGCCGCCATCGCGTCACCCTTTCCGCCGCGCCGATTAGTCGTCTTTCCGGGAAACCTTGACCGCGCGGTCGTTGCCTTCGCCGACCGAGTTGGACGTATAGCCCATGTCGATCGCTTTCTGGTGCTGAATCCGGCGGTAAAAGCTGTTGGCCGGCTTGAGCGTGACTTCCGGCAGCGAGGTATCGCCGTTGAGCATCGTGATGGCGCGCTCGACCTCGGCCAGCGAGGCGTCGGTGAGGCGGTTGGTCTCATCGTCGTTCGGACGACGACGGGGCCCGCCACGGTCGCCGCCGCCGCGGTCGCCGCCCTCGCGGCGCGGGCCTCTTTCCCGGTCGCCGCCGCCGCGGTCGCCGCGGGCTTCGCGCGGCCCACGGTCGTTGGACGGCCCACGGTCGTTGGATGGCCCACGGTCGTTGGATGGCCCGCGGTCGTTGGATGGCCCGCGATTGCCCGAGGTTTCGCGGTTTTCGTTGTCCGCGCCACCTTCGGCCCGCTGCGGCGACGGACGATCTTCGCGTGGCGGTCCACGATCGCCGCCCCGCGGCGGTCCACGGTCGCCGCCCCGGCCTCCGCCCGGTCCGCTCCGCCCGCGGCCGCGATCGGCGCCCGTGCGGATCATCGGCGGCGCATAGCGGCCGACCGGCGGCCGGCTGCCCGGCTCGAACTTCTCGAAGACTTCGACGCCGTGCGCCCACTGCAGGTAGCGCGTGAACAGCCGGCCGAAGCTCGGAAACGCTTCGAGCAAGGCGCGCTCGATATCGGCCCACTCGGCCGCCGGCGCGGTCTTGTTGTAGGAAGGCAGGTCTTTCGCCGCCTTGGCGCGGTGCAGGGCGCCCAGGTCCCGGTTGATGCCGGTCAGCTTCGGAATCACCACGACCGCGGTCTCGGCGTCGAGCGGGCGCTTGTCGGCGAGCTCCGGGAACTCCTGCTTGTACCACGCGAACATCGTAGGCAGCGCGGCCGAGAACGTCGTGCCGTCCTCGACGGTGACGCCCGGCCAACGGATGTCATGGTCCGGATGGCCTTTGCGGAAGCGCAGCAAGCGCTCGTGCTCGAGGGTGGTGAAAAGGAAGTAATCCATCGGGACTTCCTTCCCAACGGCGTCGAGAAACCTTTGTTTGGGCGAAATCGGCTGGGGCTCGATCGGCTGGGGCTCACTCTGATTCTGATTTTCTTCCACGGTTCACACTTTCTTCTAAACGATGATGGCATCGACGGGCGTGTTGGCGGGCAGGACCGCCTGGCCCTCCGGCAACTCGACATAGGCTTCTTGGGTGATCGAGGCGGCAAATTGGGCGCTGCCTTGATGGCGCGCGACCCAGGCCTTTCCGCCGCTGACTTCCGCGCGGAAGAAGCAGCGGAGATCGGCGGGCTTGCGGACCTCGGTCATGAGCGTGAGCTTTTTCTTTTGGGGCGCCGGACGGCCGGTGAGCTGCGCGATCAGCGGGCGGGCGAAGAAGTGCCAGCCGACGCAGGTCGAGATGGCGTTGCCCGGAAGGCCGACCCAGACGACCTTGCCGCGGGTCGCGACGTAGATCGGCTTCCCCGGCCTTATCGCCACCTTGTGGAAGCAGGCGGCGAAGCCGAGGCGCTCGCCGAGCTTCGGGATGAAGTCGAGCTCGCCCGCAGAGACGGCCCCGGTCGTCACGATGAGCGTCGGCTTCCCGTCCGCGAGGGCCGCTTCGATCGCGCGGCCCGCAGCCGCTTCGTCGTCGGCGATGGTCGCGCGTGTGGCGAGGGGAAGGCCTTCTTTCCTGATCGCGGCGGCGAGGAAGTATTGGCTCGAGTTGTAGATGGCGCCCGGCTTCAGGGCTTCGCCCGGCTCCGTGAGCTCGTCGCCGGTCGAAAAGAGCGCGACGCGGAGCTGCTCCGTCACGTGAAGCGTTGCGTGGCCGAACGCGGCGGCGACCATGATGCGCTCGGGGTCGAGCGGCGCGCCGGCCTTGAGCAGCAAGGTTCCCGCGGTGATGTCGCTGCCGCGCACGCGGACGTTCGCGCCTTTTTCCGGGATCGAGGTGAACACGACTTCGGTGCCGTGCGCCGTCGCTTTCTCGACCGGGATGACGGTGTCGGCCCACTCGGGCAGCATCGCTCCGGTCATGATGCGCACGCAGCGTCCCGGAGCGTAGGCCGGGA
>JAYVWD010000742.1:0-2044 GCA_043786345.1 Pseudomonadota bacterium | reverse complement strand
TCGAGGTCCTCCGTCGAGACGAACATCTCGCAGGCGGCCGGCTCGCCGTCGCGGCCGGCGCGGCCGGTTTCCTGCGAATAATTCTCCAGGCTCTTCGGCAGATTGTAGTGATAGACCGCGCGGATGTTCGACTTGTCGACGCCCATGCCGAAGGCGATCGTGGCGACGACGACGGCGACTTCGCTCCCCTGGAACCAGTCCTGGACCGCCGCCCGGTCGGGAGCCTCCATCCCGGCGTGGTAGGCCCGCGCCGGGATGCCGGCCGCGTCGAACCGCAAGGCGAGGCGCTCCGCCGCCTTTTGGGTCGTGGTGTAGACGATGGCCGGGCCGGGTCCCTTCTGCAAAAGGCGGCGCTCGAGCTGCGCCTCCCGGTCCGCCGCCCCCGGCTCGAAATGGAACGCGAGGTTGGGCCGGTGAAAGCCCGTCCGCACGACGCAGTCCGGCTCGATGGCGAAGCCGCGGCACACGTCGGCCAACACCGCCGGCGTCGCCGTCGCGGTCAGGGCGAGGATGCGCTCGGCGTTGCAGCGTTTGGCGAAGCGGGCGAGCTTCAGATAATCGGGGCGGAAGTTGTGCCCCCACTCGGAGATGCAGTGCGCCTCGTCGACCGCGAAGAGCGAGATGCGTACGTCCAGCAGCGCCTGGCGGGTGCGCTCGTTGTTGAAGCGCTCCGGCGCCAGGTAGAGGATCCGGAGGATGCCGGCGCGGAGGTCGGCCATGACCGCCCGGCTTTCGTCGGCCGATAGGGTCGAGTCGAGGGCCGCCGCCGCTAGCCCTAAGCCGCGGAGCCGTTCGGTCTGCTCTTTCATGAGCGCGATCAGCGGGGACACGACGATCGTGAGACCCGGGAAGAGGAGCGCCGGCAGCTGGTAACACAGGGACTTGCCGCTTCCGGTCGGGAACACCGCCGCCGCCGACCGACCCGCCAGCAGGTGGCCGAGGACCTGCTCCTGGCCGGGCCGGAACGTGGAGAAGCCGAAGGTTTCACGAAGGACCGTTGTGACGTCTGAATTTTCCATGCCCGAGTCTTCGCGGAAAAGCGGCTCAATGTCCAACGACTTGTGGGGTCCGGCATATTCAGGCCCTTCGGGGGACGGGCACTCTTGTGCTAAAGATGGAGGGTCAACCACCGACCTTTTGCTTTTAGGAGCAGCGATGAAATCGATGCAACGTTTCGCCCTCACCATCGGCCCCGCCGCCCTGGCCTTCTGCCTGCTCGGCCTCAAAGTCGGCGATCCGGCGCCGGACTTCTCGCTCCCGAATCAGGACGCGAAGCCCGTCAAGCTCGCCGACTCGAAAGGCCATCCGGTTCTCATCTATTTTTATCCGAAGGACGGGACGCCGGGCTGCACCGTGGAGGCTTGCATGCTGCGCGACAGCTTCGTGAAATTTCAAAAGCTCGGCGCCGTGATCTACGGCGTCTCGACGCAAGGCGAGGCGAGCCACGACGAGTTCCGCAAGGCCCAGAAGCTGCCGTTCGATCTACTGGTGGACGCCAAGGGCGAGACCGCGAAAAAATACGGCGTCGACATGATCCCGAAAACCGATCTGCTCGAGCGCAAAAGCGTCCTGATCGGCAAGGACGGCAAGGTCCTCAAGGTGTACACGACGGTGACGCCGGCGGAACACGCCCAGGAAGTCCTGAAGGACCTGTCGGCCCTCTGAGAAATCCCGGATTCTGTGGGTTTTGACCTTGGACTCATTGGCGTTTCCGCGATCCCCCTATAGTTCGATCCAAAAGCCGTCGACCCCACCTCGTCGGATCAAACGACTAGGGGAAGGGGCCGCATATGAAGCGCTGGATCGTCGCGGTGGGCGCCTGGGGAGCGGCGGCGGGCTGCGGACGGGATTCCGGCGAGGCACCCGACACCGATGCGCGGAAGTTCGCCGCGACCCAGGACGACCCCGCGCCCGTGTATCCGGACCTGCTCTGCGCCGGACCCTCGCTCGACGGCGCCCAGGGCTACCGCGTGCTGGCCTTCCGGGGCTCCGACCAACGCCCCGAGCGCGCCATCCTCCAGCGCTCCGCCACGCCGGATGACGA
>JAYVWD010000741.1:0-6785 GCA_043786345.1 Pseudomonadota bacterium | reverse complement strand
CCACTCCGCATCAGTTACCAGACCTGTTGCGGGGTGAAACATGCGGAACAAGATCCACCAACTGACCACGGCCTCGATCGTCTTCGGCGCAGCCTGCCTTACCGGCACGGCGCTCGGCAAAAGCGAGCTCCAGTGCAATAAGAAGCAGACCAAATGCGTCACCGAGAGCACCAACATCTCGATCGGCGACGAAGTCGGCGTGTTCAACCAGGACGGCGAGCTCGTCGCGACGGGCGAAGTGACCAACATGAAGGGCGAGCGCCGCGCGGTGATCATCAACAAGCGCCACGGCTCGATCCACGGCAACTACAACCTGGCGCTCCTCGAGACCAAGACGACCGATACCGGGTTCAAGAACGCCTACACGGTCTATCAGGAGCCCGCGAAGCTGGCCCTCGGCGCCGAAGCGGGCTTAAGCACCTGGGCCATCGGCGAGCAGACGCCGGCGGCGGAATACTCGGTGTTCGCACAGTGGCGCAAGTGGGGCGGGCTGCAGCTGATCGCCCGCGGCGTCTTCACGGCGATGGAAGGCCGCGTGTCCCGCTACGGCGCGACCAACGGCCTCGATGAAGAGACGGTCAGCGTCAAGGGCGGCGGCCTCCTCGGCGGCGTCGGCTACGTGGTGCGCGACGGCAAGACCCTCTCCTTCCGCGGCGAGCTCGCGGCGGGCGGCATGTACGTCAGCGCCGACGTCGGCGGCGACGCCGCGCTGGTCAACGACCCGGAATTCCAGGTCCGCCTCAAGAACGGCCTCAATCCTTACGGCCGTGGCAGCCTCGGCGCGCTGCTCACCTTCGGCGCCTGGCACGTCCACGCCGACTTCGCCGAGAGCCTCGTGGCCCGGGCGAGCGGCACGACCCTGGCCGCTGGGGTTTCGAAGGACCTGAAGTAACTCGGCGGACTTCAGTGCTCGCTCAAAAACTCGCGGTGCAGGTCCTGTAGCCGCTGCTTCACCTCGTCGTCCGGCACGCACACCGTGATGGTGGTGTTGCGCGCGTCGACGACGAGCGCCGCGCCGTCGAGGGTCTCGCACACCCGCTGCACGGTCTCGGGGCTCTGCTGAAAGCCCTCGCCGACCATCGTGATCGTCGCGAGGCCGTCCTTGCGGCTCACGAGCGCGACGTTGGAGTTGACCGCATGGTCCGAGCTGGAAAGGGTCCGGACGAAGTCGTCGACGAACGAGGACTTGAGCACCAGGGTGAGCTCGGTGACGCCGCGCTCCATCGCTTGTTGCTGCGAGAGCAGCGGGCTTTCGCCGTGCTCCCAAAGCCAGCTCAAGGCCTTGCCGATCAGCAGCGAGGGGCCTTTGCCGCCGCCCGGCGTGCCGACGCGCACGGTGATGAGCGAGGTCTGCGACTTGTGCGCGAATGCCACGATCTTGGGAGTCTCCATCGCCTCGTTTCCTCGGACCAGCGTTCCCGGGCGGTCGAGCTCGAGGCTCGACCGGATCTCGAACGGGATGTTGAATTTGCTCGCGATGTGCGCGCTGCGCGGCTGGAGCACCGAGGCGCCGGCCCAGGCGAGCGTCGCCATCGCGCCCCAGGTGATTTCCGGCAAAACCCGGGCCTCGGGCACGGCCCGCGGGTCGGCGGTGAGGACGCCGGGGACGTCTTTGTAGAGCTGGCAGCCGGTGGCGCCGAGGCTGGCGGCGAGGGCGACGGCGCTCAGGTCGGTGCCGCCGCGGCCGAGCGTCGTGATCTCCTTCGTGCGCGGGCTCACGCCCTGGAAGCCGGCGACGATGATGACGTGGCCGCCGTCCAGGCCCAGCCGGATGCGGTCGCCCAGGATCTTGTGGATGCGGGCGTTGCCGTGGGTCTCGTCGGTGAGGATCCCGCATTGGGAGCCGGTGAGGGACATGGCCTTGATGCCGCGCCCTCCGAGCGTGATGGCGAGCAGCGACGCGCTGATGCGCTCGCCGGCCGTGAGCAGCATGTCGAGCTCGCGGCGCGGCGGGCGGGCGTTGAGCGCGACGGCCATCGCGAGGAGGTCGTCGGTCTGCTCGCCCATCGCGCTGATCGTGACGAGGACCCTGGCGCCACCGCGCACGGTGCGCTCCACGTGGCTCGCGACGTTGCGGATGTGGTCCAGGCTGCCGACCGAGGTGCCGCCGTATTTTTGGACGATCAGGCTCATCCGCCGAGGGTACTTGGGGAGCCCCGGCCTTGCAAGTATGAGAGGACGAAGTCCGTGATCTCATTCACGATCCGGCCCTCGGCCACGGCGGGCTTGCGGGGGTCCATGCTGGCGTTGATCAGGGCGTTGACGGCCTCGACCACCATGAATGCGGCGAGCCCGGTGTCGGCCACCCGCAGCTCGGCGCGGCGGCGGCTTAAGATCCCCGCGAGCAGCAACGTCGTCGCGGCATGCAGCTCGGAGAGCTTCTGCAGCTTGCTTACGAGCTTGATCATGGTGTCCACCTCCGCCGGCGATAATATGAGCTACCGCTTACATTTTCTACTCGCATTTGCCCGACGCGGCCAAACGGGCGTATGGCCATCGATAGATCGGATTTATGACGTTCATAACCGTTACCTATTTTTGTTATGGTCCCCGCTACGCGTATGGTGAAAGCTATCGGCAATTCATCTTTTGTAATTTGGAATGGGGGACGGCAGCATGAAGAACAGTCTCATCGCGCTCGCAATGGTCATCGGCGGCAGCGGCGCGAACCTGGCACTCGGGTCGACGTATCAGCTCGATGCCGACCACTCGATGGCGTATTTCAAGATCGGCCACTTGGGCCTCACCAAGATCATCGGCCGCTTCAACACGCTCGCCGGAACCCTGACCCTCAACGACGCCAACAGCATGCTGACGGCGGCGGACGTGACGATCCAGGCGACCAGCGTCGACACCGGCGTCGCCCGCCGCGACAACCACCTGCGCACCGCCGACTTCTTCAACGTCGCGCAGTTCCCGACCCTCAAGTTCCACGTGACCAACGTCGCCTCGATCGACGCGACGCACCTCGAGCTGACGGGCGACTTCACGCTGCACGGCGTCACCAAGCCGATCACGGTCCAGGCGACTCAGCTCGGCCTCGGCGCCGACTCGCAAGGCAACAAGCACCTCGGCGCGGAAGGCTCCTTTACCTTCAAGCGCTCGGACTTCGGCATGACGGTCATGCAAGGAGCCGTGGGCGACGAGGTGGAGGTCTTCCTGTCGTTCGACGGCGTCAAGCAGTGATCAAGGCGCTCGCACCGGGGCTCGTGATCGTCGCGGCTTTGACGGCCGCGGCGTTCGCCGTTTCGGGGCGGGTCTATTTCGGTTGGCTGGACGTGAGCGAGCGGCTCCTGCCGTTCGCCGCGTTGGCCGGCCTGCTGCACGCGGCGGGGCGCCATTGGCCCCGGGCGCGGTGGGGGGCGGCGCTCGCGACGGGGACCGCCGCGGCGGCGTTTTTCGTGCCGCCCTACGCGGCGAATTTCTGGGACGCGCGGCAGACCGTCGCCGGCGGGCTCGCCGTCGCGGCCTTCGTCGGCGTGGCCGCGGTCACGGTGGCGACGCCCCGCGGGTGGATGCCGCGCCTCGTCCCTTTGATCCTGAGTACCGTTCTGGCCGGGGAGCTCTTCGATGCGGGCAATCTTTTGCTCGCCGTTCTCATCCTTGCGGCCGCTTTGGCCCCCGGGGCCTTTCCCGGATTTGCCGCCGCCGTCCTAAGCGTTGGATACTTGTACGGCGGCGTCGGGGGTGGCGCCGCCGTGATCATGGGCGGCCTCGTGCTGCTCCTTAAGCTGCCTTTTTTGGGGGGTCATCGTGTTGAAGGTAGTCCTGACCGCGCTGCTGCTGGCGTTCGCCGCCGCGGCCTGCCATCGGCTCGAGCCGTCCGGGGGCCGGCGCCCGTCCGGACCTGAGGAGCCGACCGGCGAAGTGCGGTTTTCGTTGACGCACGCCTCCTTCCTGACGCTGACCGAGGCGCCGGTGAGCTTGCGCGTCCGCATCTTCAAGGTCGTGGGCGACGCGGCCTCCGAGCAGGAGGGCGAGGACAAGACCTTCCCCATCGACACCCAGGAACAGCACAACTACCGCCTCGACGGCGTCCGGCTCGGGATGAAGGAGTTCCTCCTCGAGGTCCTGAACGCCAATGCCGAGGTCATCGGCGAAGGCCGCGTGCGCCATCTGGTGAAGCCGGGCGCGCAGCACATGGAGGAGCGCATCGAGATCAAGCTCCACGACCCGACGCGCCGCCGGCGCGACGTGCCGGTCGAGTTCTTCGTGGCGCTCACCGGCGTTCCGGGGCAGGAAAACAAGACGACCTACCTCGACGTCCGGCCGATCTTCCAGCGCAACTGCCTCAACTGCCACGCGGCGACCAGCCAGCCCGAGCCGGGCGGCGGCCTCGTCCTGTCGGCCTTCCCGTTCGTGTCCCGGACGTTCACCGCGCAGGACGACATCGTGCGCGACCTGCTCAAATGGGTCACGGCGCTCGAATACCCGATGCCGCCGCCGCCCAACGCGCGGGTGCCGGCCGCGGACGTCGCCGCCATCCGGAAGTGGGCCGACGACGGCCTGCCCGCCGCGCCCGTCGGGAGCGACGACCTGTCGGACCTGGCCACCGAAGTCGTCGTGCACTATCAGATGCTCAACACCGATGAAAAAGGCGACCTGCACGTCGCCCGCGGGACCGAGGCGGACCACCCCTTCAAGGGCGTCTGGCCGAACGTTGTCATCTCCGGGAAGTACGACCTGAGCATCGACGTCATGGCGCGCGACGGAACCTTGACTCAGAACGACGTGATGGCGGGGCACCTGGTCGACGAGACCAACGACCTGCAGATGACCTGCAACGTGCCCTACACGGCGCCGAGCATCGACATCCCGGTCGTGATAACGCCGTAGCGTGCCCCCCTGACTAGCGGCCGATCGCCGGGGCGTGCATGTTCTCGAGGATCGACGGCACCGCCTCCAAGCCCGTAAGGATGCGGCCGAGGCGCTCGGCGTCGTCCTCGAGCATGAGCGGGCGCAGCGGCTGCGGAACTTTCGGGATCAGGTCGACGAGGCTACCGACCAGGGCGTCGATCTGGGGGGCGCGCTGCGGCAGGTCGCGCTGTGTCACATGGCCCCGGCACCCGGGCGCGCGGCAGGAGCAGGCGAACTCGTGGTCCAGGTTGAGCAGCGCGTAGTCGCAGGTGAGGGGCTCGCCCGGCGCGATGTCGCGCAAGGCCAGGTCGCACACCGAGCCGATGCTCGTTGTGGTCGGCTCGCACGAGTGGTTCATGTACCGCCCGGCGTCGCGGCAGAACACCAGGCGCCCGCGGGCGTCCGTGTAGGCGTGGCGCGGCAGCTCGGCCTTGAGCTCGGGCTGCTCGAGCTCGGGGGCGCCCGGCTTGAGGACGATGTCCTTGGGGCCGAGGGACCAGATGATGGTCCCGCGGGGGATCAGGCTCGTCGCGACCACGCCGTGGCCGAGCGCGCCGCCCAAGTCAACGACGGCGATGTCCGGATGCATCATGCTCGCAGGCTCCTATTTTTGACGGGTTGAAGGAAAAACCCTCTCATCAACCCCGGCCCGAGGTCAACGCCGGACTACCAGGCATACCCGAGCTCGAGGATGCCCAGCCGGTACGAAGGCGCCTTGGCGTCGCTCCCGGCCTTGCGGGCGACGTAGCCGGCGGGGACCTTGGCGTTCTCGCTCGCGAGCGTAACGCCCGGAACGAACACCTGAAGCCAGTTGCCCCCGAGCACGAGGCCGTTGGCGAGGACCCAGCGGTTGCCGAGGCCCAGGTCGGCGCCGAGGACCGTCGCGCTTTTTTCGGCGTGCGCGGAGTCGCCGGCATCGAAGACCGCGGTCTCCTTCGTCGAGGTCGAGCGGAAGCCGGCGCCAAAGTTGAAGTGGAACGAGCGCATCAGGTAGAGCTTGTACCGTGCCGCGAGGCCGTAGAGCCTCTTGTCCAGCGTCTTGTGCGCCGGCCGGGAGTCGCCGTACGAGGAAAGGCCGTCGTCCTTGGTCGACTGGCTGCCCCAGAAGGCCAAGGCGAGCGAGTGGGAGTGGTTTTTGTCGCGGTTGATGGCGCGCTGGACCTCGAAGTTCGCGTACCCGCCGTTGAGTAGGTCGAACGGCTGTGCCACGGCCGCCCAGGTCCAGTTGATCTGGTCGGGGGAGCCCGCCGGCGCGGCCTCGGCCCGTTCTCTTTTGACGACCTTGATGCGGTCGTCGGCGCGCGCGTCCGGACTTCGGGCGGCAAGCGCGCCGAGGAATCCGAGGCCGCAAACGAAAAGGACCCTCTGATGAATCATGCGCTCCCCGCGGCCGCTGTGTTAGCCTTGGGAAAAGTCCCCCGGCGCCGCGCGTGCGGCCCTAAACAGGCGTAGCTTATGTCGTTTTATGGACCCGCGCAAGGAACCGTCCGGCTGCTCGCCGGCCTCGGCGCCGCGCTTGGCCTCGCGGCGGCCGTAGGCTGCGGCCTGCCGCCGACCGACGTCGGCCTCGAGAAGCCGAGCCAGAGCCGCAAGCCGCCCCTCTTTGACGACAACACGGCCGCCAAGGATGTGGCGTTGCTGCTCGCCGGCAATGCCGTCGTCCTCGAGGGCGGGGCGTCGACCCGCTGCGTTTCCTTCGGAGCCGGCGGCTCCGGCGCGTCGAACACCTGTGCCGTCCGCGACAAGCCCGCCGGCGGGGCGGCCTCGGCGGCCTTCAACGGCACCTGCTCGATCAGCGATACCCCGAGCCCGGCGGATCCCAAGCTCACGACCTACGAGATGAGCTGCGCCACCGCCAGCGGCGGTCCGTGCATCCAGGGGGCCTCGACCGACGCGCTCGCGACTCTTACGACCGACGTCGACTTCGG
>JAYVWD010000740.1:0-6482 GCA_043786345.1 Pseudomonadota bacterium | reverse complement strand
GCGCGCATGAAGGCGCTGTAGATCTGGGCGTTGTTCGGCGCCTCTTTCACGCCGACGTCGCGGAGGCGCTTCATCACCATCAGCTTGAAGACCTCGTACCGCCACAGCGGCGCGTCTTTCGTCGCCTCGAGGGTGAGCGTGGCGATGGCCTTGTCCACGGTCGTCTTTTCGATCTTGAGGCCGGTGAGCAGCGGCGCGCCGGCGCCGACGGTGACGCTCACGCGGCGGTCCTCGGGCTCGTCCGTCGCCTCGCGCAGGCACCTCCAGACTTCGTTGAGCCGGGTCTCGTAGATATAGTAGAAGGCGATCTCGCCGGCCACCTTGACGGCCTCGAGCTTGGTGCGGGCGCGGGCGATCAGGTCCGCGGGCGGCATCTCGCTCGCGATGCAAGAGGCGCGCGTGATCTCGCACTTCACGCGAAACGCGGCGGCGTTATAAGCCAATTTGATTTGATCAGACAAGACCGAGGAGCCTCCACTCCGAGGTGATCATCGGGAGCGGTCGGCCGAAGATTTAGGACTCGCTAGAATTGGCTGGGGAGGAAGACTCCAGCGGCAGCGCTCAAGGCACCGGGATCAGGCCGTCAAGCGTGGATTTTTGCGGCTTCGCCAACCACCCGGAATTTAACCGCCGGCGCGACGACGAGCTGGCCGCAGGCGGCCGCGATGTCCTGACCTTTGGAATACCGAATCATCACCCGGAGCCCGGCTTTGTGAAGGACGTCGCGGAAGGCCTGGATGGCCTCGGCCGGCGGCGCGGCGAGCCGCGAGGGGCCGACCGGGTTGAGCGGGATGAGGTTGACCTTGGCGCCTAAGCCGCGCGTCAGCTCGATCAGGCCCTGGGCCTCCGCGAGCGAGTCGTTGACGCCCTGGATCATCGTGTATTGGATGAGGACGTCGCTGCGCAGCTCGCGCAGCCGCGCGATGACGGCGGCGATCGGCCAGCGGCGGTTGATCGGCATGATCTTCGAGCGTTTGGCGTCGTCGACGCTGTGGACGCTCAAGGCGAGGCGCACGCCCGGGATGCGGGCGCTGATTTTTTCGATGCCCTCGAGGTGGCCGGCGGTCGAGACCGAGATGCGCCGGAGCCCGAGGCCCAGGCCGTAAGGATTCGCCAGGATCTCGACGGCGTCGGCGACGGCGTCGGCGTTGTCGAGGGGCTCGCCCATGCCCATGAAGACGATGTTGGTGACCCGCATCGCGCGGCGGTCTCGGCCGAGGCGGGTGGTCTCGAACCACTCGGGGTGCGCCGCCAGCCAGCGGTTGGCGAGCACGACCTGCCCGACGATCTCGCCGGTGGACATGTTGCGTTTGAGGCCCATGCGGCCGGTATGGCAAAAGACGCAGCCCTGCGCGCAGCCGACCTGGGAGGACAGGCAGAGCGTCAGGCGCTGGGACTCGGGCATGAGGACGGATTCGACCTGGGAGCCGTCGCCGAGCTCGAGCAGGAATTTCACGCTCTGGTCGTACCCGGACCGGTGGGCCTCGACGACCCGTGGCAAGGTCGTCTCGAGGTCCGCGCCGAGGCTTCCGCTCAGGGACCGCGGAAAGCGCGCGTCGTCCCAGGGCGCTTCGCTCAAGGATTTGTAGGCGTTACGGAACAGGTCGCGGGCATGGACCTTGGACCAGCCGCGCTCTTCGCAGAGGTGCTCCAAGGCCGGCAGCGGCTGGTCGAAAAAGCTCCGCATGGCTCGCCAATCCCGTGATAACGCTATATAAAGGAACCTTCCGGTCCCTGTGAAGGCCGCGGGCGGTCACCGCCCATAGAGGGGCTGAAAGTCTGTCGAGAAATGGTCGGATGCTAGGCGCCTACCGGAGCCGAAATCGGAGTCCCCCGCTGCGAGTCTCGCGGGGACCCCTGTCGCGTAAATGAGGATTTCGGCGATGGTCGGCAACGACGCAGACGGCCGTTTATCGACAGACTTTGAGTGTTACCATGCCTGGCAACCGGAGATCAAACCCCTGAGGGGGAAGGGGCAGCGTGAGTACCGGACGTTTTACCATCGAGAGCCTGGGTGAGCCCTGCCTCGCGACGCCGATCGATCGTGCCGACGAGGTCACGTTCACGGACGACCACGACCGCATCGCGCACAACCCGCAGCTGTCGGCGATCGCCAAGGCTTATGGCCAGGGTGTCCTGCCGGAGGGCTTCGAGGTGGCGGGCCCGCGCGCCAAGATCCTCTTCGACCCGAAGACGACGCGCGCCGCGATCGTGACCTGCGGCGGCCTGTGCCCGGGCACCAACGCGGTGATCCGCGCGCTCGTGATGCAGCTCTGGTACCGCTACGGCTGCCACGACATCCTCGGGATCCGGTACGGCTACGGCGGCCTGAGCGCGGACGCCGAGGCGCCGCTCCGGCTCGAGCCGGACATGGTGATCGACAGCCACTCGAAGGGTGGAACGATCCTCGGGACCTCGCGCGGCACGCCGCCCGCCTCCGAGATCGTCGACTCGCTCGCGCGCCGCGGCATCAACCTGCTGTTCACCATCGGCGGCGACGGCACGATGAAGGGCGCCACGTCGATCTGGGACGAGATCAAAAAACGCGGCCTCATGATCGCCGTCGTGAGCGTGCCGAAGACGATCGACAACGACATCCCCTTCGTGCGCCGGACGTTCGGCTTCATGACGGCCGTCGGGATCGCGACGGAGTCGGTGCACGCCGCGCACGTCGAGGCGACGGGCTCGCCGCGGGGCATCGGGCTCGTCAAGATCATGGGGCGCCACGCCGGCTACATCGCGGCGAACGCGGCCCTGTCGAGCGGGCACGCGAACTTCTGCCTGGTGCCGGAGGTGCCGTTCGAGCTCGACGGGCCGGACGGGCTGCTCGCGCTGGTCGAGCGCCGGGTCCGCGACAAGCGCCACGCCGTGATCGTCGTGGCGGAAGGCGCCGGCCAATACTTCTTCGAACGCATGGAGGTCCGGCGCGACGCGTCGGGCAACGTGAAGCTCGGGGACATCGGCCTCTTCCTCAAAGAGCGCCTCACGGCGCACTTCGCCGGGCTCAACTATCCGGTGAACCTGAAATACATCGACCCGAGCTACCTGATCCGGTCGGCGCAGGCGAACCCGACCGATCAGCTGCATTGCGCCCGGTTCGCGCAGAACGCGGTGCACGCGGCGATGGCCGGGAAGAGCGGCCTGCTGATCGGCTACTGGCACGGCCTCATGACGCACGTGCCGACCCGGGCGCTGAGCGGGATGGAGCAGCGCATCAACCCCAAAGGGGAGCTTTGGCTGAACGTCCTCGAGATGACCGGGCAGCCGGCGACGATCGGGGTCAAGCCGGCGTGAGCGGGCGCGCGGGGGCTCAGGGGGGCACGCGCCTTTTTCGTGCTTCGCACCGCCCAGGCTGCCCGGCTTACCGACGAAGGCGAAGGGGACGACTCGGTGGACTGCTCCGAGATCGATCCGGAGGCGCCGGCCACGCCCGAGGCCGACGCCGCGCCCGTCGAAGCGGAGAAGGACAAGGCCCCGACCGACGCCGCGACGTCCGACGCCAACCCGTACTTCCCCGCGGACCAGAACGCCGACGGCAAGGCGCCCGGCACCGCGACCGACGCGCCCACCGTGACGCCCGAAGCCACGACGCCAGAAGCCACGACGCCAGAAGCCACGACGCCAGAAGCCACGACGCCAGAAGCCACGACGCCAGAATCCGCGCAACCGGAGCCGACGCCGCCCGAAAGCCCGACGCCGCCCCGGGCGGAGCCCTCGGACGCCCCGTAACCCGCGCCCCGGCAGCCTGCCGGGGAGTGCTGTTGAAACCGGCGCCCGCGCCGGACTAGAATCCGGGGAAACCGTCACTCGAGGAGTCGACGATGTTTCCCCGGATTCCGGCGTCCGCCCGGGCGCCTTTGGCCGGACCTCATGCGCAAAAATGACCCCCGCTTCGCCGTAAACGCCCGCTGGACGGCGGTAGTCCTGCTGCTGAACTGGCGGCACTTCCGCATCGTCGACCGCCGCTGGCGCGGCAACGACCTGGACGTGGAGCTCATGGCGGTCTGCGACCGCGGGGCGCGCACCTGGGTCGAGGCGAAGGCGCTGCTCGATCCGGCGCGCTTCGTCTCGGGTTGGCGGGATCTGCCCGCCACGCCAGCCGCGACACCCGGCTCTACTTGACGGCTGCCGCCCCGGCGCCGTGGGTCCGGGCGATCGCCCGGTCCTGCACGCCCGCAAGCGTCACCTGCGCCACGATCGCGCCGATCAAGGCCATGAGCATGTCCCACTGCGTATCCCACACGTCGCCCTGCGTCCCGAGGAAGTCCTTGGCGGCTTCGCCCGTGCCGAGCGCGACCCACCACTCGATGAACTCGTAGCAGGCGCTGACCGCGAGGCAGACGCAGGTCGTCAGGAAGAAGAGCCACTTCCCGCGGACGAGCGGCGACTTCCGCAGCAGGAGCTCGCGCGTCACCAGGGCCGGGATGAAGCCCTGCGCGAAGTGCCCGACCCGGTCGTAGTGGTTCCGGGCCAGGTGGAACGCGTCGCGCACCCAGTTCCCGACCGGGACCTCGGCGTAGGTGTATCGCCCGCCGACCATCAGGATGACGGCGTGCAGCGCGATCAGGCCGTACACCAGGTTCGTGAAGCGGAACCGGCGCCGCGTCGCCACCAGGACGGCCACGGCGATGAGGGCCGGCACCACTTCGCAGAACCAGGTAAAGAGGTCCGACGGACCGGTCGCCGACCACGCGAGGATCGCGGCGTCGACGACCAGCAGCGCTATGGGGAACGAGATCAAATCAGACGCCGTCCTTGAGGGCGAGGTCGTGGCCGATGAAGTCGCTCTTGCCCACGTCGACGCCGTTGTGGCGGAGGATCGCGTAGGCGGTCGTCACGTGGAAGTAGAAGTTCGGCAGCGCCATCTGGGTGAGAAAGTCTTTGCCCGTCATGTGCTTGCCCGGCATCCACGGCAGGACGATCTTGCGGGTCTCGAAGCCCTTGAAGTCTTCGGCGCGGATGCCTTCGAGGTAGCCGAGGACCTTGGCGATGCGTTCTTTCACGTCGCCGATCGTCTTCTCGTTGTCATCGTGCTTCGGCGGATCCTTGCCGATGAGGCGCGCGACCCCGCCCTTGGCCTGGTCGCAGGCGATCTGCACCTGCTGCACGAGCGGATACTGGTCGGGCGCGAGCCGCGACTGGAGCAACACCTCGCCCTCGAACTTCTTCTCGGTGGCGAGCGTCTGCGCCTTGTCGAAGAAGCTGCCGAGGTTCTTGAGCATCCGGATGTACTGCGGAACCAGCGTGTCGATCATGCGAAGATCCCCTTCTGATTTGTTCAGAAGGGGATCATGCCCGCAGAGGCGGTGGCTGTCGACCGGGGAGCTTCAGCTCGCCTGCTGGGTGTCGTTGACGGAGGGGGTGCCGGCGCCGTGGCGCTGCTCGATCTTCTCGGCCATCATGTTGAGCTTCAGCACGAGGCCGTGGAGCTCATCCTTCTCGCGGATCTTGCAGCGTTTTCGGTAATCACCGGCGGAGAACTGCTCGACGAAGCGCTCGATCGACACGAGCGGGCCGTAGTAGCGGTGGGTGAGCCGGAAGATCATCGCGAGCATCGCGCCGATGAACACGGCGAAGAGGATGCCGATGCGGATCGCATTGGTGCGAAACACGTCGTTGGTCACCAGCTCCCATTTGAGATTGGGGTCCACGACTTTGAAGATCCCCATCACGTGCTGGTATTGCTCCGTGAAGGCCTCCACGAACATGAAGCCCGTGACCCCGACGAAGGCGACCGAGAGGCCGAGCACGTAGAGGCCGAACTTGATCTGCTTGAAGGGCTCGATCAGGGTGTTCTTCAGGTTTCGCTTATACTTCGGCTTCTTGGTCACGGCGGGGTCCTCCCATTGAGCCTATCGCCCCTGGAATCGGCCCGGGACGGAGAAACCTTAGCCCTCGGCCTCGGGAAAGCGCTTGCGCTTTTTGATAAGGATCGTTAGCTTCCCTGAACCTTTTTCAATAGCTCGGAGATACCGCGTGCACGGTTCCAGACACAGAAGAAAGCATCCCAAAGGTCGCCGTAAGGTTGGTCGCAAAAAGCGCCGCATGATGGCCAAGCGCCGTCACCTTCGCACGGTCTGATCCCCTTTTCGGTTTGACCCGCAAGCGAAGTCCCGGATTGCCGCCAAAAACCCCTTGGTTTTGGCTGCAAGCTGGGTTTTTGCGTTTCAGCCATTTTTTTGCTCCGCTGACCCCCTGATTTAATTCGGGTATTTACGGAATATAGCCGGCACATTGTTTTTGCCAAGGCACGTCACAAGGTTTAATTTTGAAAGACGGATACGGTGGCAAGGATGCCGTGGTATTCTGAGGGACAAACTTCCAACTCCAAATCAGAATGTCTTAATCCCCAAGGAAAGGCGGCCGGCAATGCTCGACTTCATTTGTGAACTGGAACGCGTGCTCGGCAAATGGCCTGACGCTGCCGCCTGGACCCTCGCCCAAATTGCCGACCAGACCATGACTGGCGTGCCGCAGGTGGT
>JAYVWD010000739.1:0-4778 GCA_043786345.1 Pseudomonadota bacterium | reverse complement strand
AGCGGCAGGATTAGCCCGGCGTGATTGACCTCGATCTTCAGGAGGGCCGTGCCGCTTAGGACCATCGCCTCATCGAGCTCATATTGGAGCTGCTCGTTCGCCCCGAGGGTGCCGGGCGTCGGCAGGAGGTCCTTCACGGCACGGACGGCCGTCGGCTGGCAGCCTTCGCCGGCGCTCGGTACCGCGACGAATTTGATGCCGGCTTCGATCGGGATCTGATGGCCGGTGGGGCCGCCACCGGTCGTGGTGCCGGTGCCGCCCGTGGTCGTGCCGGTCGCGGTGCCGGTGCCGCCCGTGGTGGTGTCGGTGCCCCCCGTGCTCGTGCCGGTCGTCGCGGTCCCCGTGGGATCCCGGCCCGCCGTGTCGCCGCCGGTGGTCGTGGCGGTTCCGCCGGTGGTCGCGTCGGCGCCCGTAGCCGCACCGCCGGACTCGTCACCGCCGGTCGTCGGCGCGCCGGCCGCCGGCGCGTCCGGTTTCGGCGCCGCCGCTCCGCCGTGTCCCGCTTTCTTCCCGCATGCAACCACCATCAAAGCGGCGAGCGCTCCCGCGGACAACGCCGCGGAGAATCCCATTTTCATGGTTGACCTACCTTTTCTAAGTAGATGGCCGAAATGGCATTGAAAATTCAGCGGGGGCCAAGCGGGACTATACCCTATTAATAACCACAGTTGTCAACTAAGAACATTTCATGAATGTATAGTCAAATCATAGGACTGCATCTTGGCGCACCGCCGATTCCGCGCAGCGGCGCCGTGATACGCGGCGCGCCGCGCCGGATTGCGCCTGCCCGCGCGCCACTGGACGCTGCCGTCGGGCGCCCGTTTTCTTCCGGGGTCTCTCGTGAAAAACAACTGAGAAGCGTGCAGAATTTGCAGAACGGCCGTTACACTTAGTTGCATATTGCAAATATTCTCGCGCCGGCCTTATGCTGAAAGCATGCGCTTTTCCGCCTTTGCCACCGCCGTTTTCCTCTCGTCCGCTGCCGCCCTCGCGCAGTCCGAACCCCCCGCCGCCGCCAGCATGGCCCCTGCCGGCCCGCCAGGCGTGGCCGTTACCGGCGCCGCGGCGCCGGCTCCCGCGGTGCCCGCCGGGCCGTTGACCTACGCTGCGGCCCTGTCGCTCGCCGAGGCGCAGTCCCTCGACACCAAGCGCGCGGCGCTGGCCGTCGAGGCGGCCGCGGTCGACCGCGCGCTCGTCGATTACGATGACGACGCCCGCATCAACCTCTTCGGGACCTTGAGCGCGCGCTACGGCGAGCCCGCGAGCGGCGGCGCCGCGGGCGCCGCCTCGACGAAGGCCGCCACCGACGCGAGCGCCCTCGCGATGGCGGCGGCGAAGCTCCATCTCACCAAGTCGCAGGCCTACGGCACGCAGCTCAGCAAAACCTTTCTCGACTTCGGCCGGCACGACGCCAGGGTGCAACAGGCCGACGCCCTCAAGGCCGTGCGCGAGCTCCAGGTGGGCGAGGTGACCGAGGCGCTCCGCTTCAAGGTCGCGCGCACCTATGTGGCGCTCATCGGCTTGGAGCGCCTGGCCAAGCTCGCGATCGACCAGCTCAAGGTCTCCAGCGACAAGCTCGATCAGCAGCGGCGCAACTACAAGAAAGGCCTCCGACCCGAGAGCGACGTCGTCACCGCCGAGGTCGAGGTCGGCCGCGCCCTGATCGCGCGGGACCGCGCCTTCGCCGACGCGCGCCTGGCGCGGCAGGCCCTGGCGCAACTCATCGGCGCGGCGCTCGACCTGGACCGCCTGACGCTGGCGCTGGGCGCCTACCGCCTGCGCGATCCGCGCGCCCTCGCCGACGTGGCGCTGACCTGGAACGCCCAGCAGAAGAGCGCGGCGATGGCGCGCCGCGAGAAGGAGCGCGTCGCGCTCGTGGCGGACGAGACCGCGGTGGATGCCTCCAAGCGGCCGACCGTGCTTGGCGCCGTGATGGTGCAGGAGGGCGCGGCCCTCGCGAACAAGCCCGTTTTCAAGCCCGTCGTGACCGGCTCGGTCGGCGTCAGCTGGGACCTGCCGTGGACCGGCCAAAGCCGCGACGAGCGGCGCCGCATCGCCGTCCGCCGGCAGGACCTGGACGTGCAGGAGCAGATCGAGGCGCGCGGGCGCGCCGACCGCGACGCGGCGGCCCGGGAGGTGCTCGGCGCCGGCGCCCGGCAGTGGGACCAGCTGAATCGCCAGCTCGCGCTCGTCGACCGGCAGCGCACCCTGGTGCGGCAGCGCTACGAGCTCGGCAAGGCCTCGGCGCTAGAGCTCGGCCAAGCCGATTTGGACCTCCTCTCCAGCCGGACCGACCTCGCGAAGCTCGCCAACACGCTGCTCGGCGCCACGATCGACGTGGCCGAGGCCCACGCGGTGACGGACCTCGGCCCACTTTTCCAATGAATTCCTCACTTTTTTCGGAGTCATGGGGATGATCCCTTCGAGAGCTCTCAGAGTGGTGACCGGCGCCGCGGTTTTGGGGCTGGCCCTGTCGTCCGCCGGACGCCGGCGGGCGGCGCAGGCGCAAGCGGATGGCGCGCCGCCGGCCGCCGCTCCGGCCGCCGCGGCGGCTTCCGGCTCCGAAGCGACGGAAGTCGGCGCTGGCGAGCCCGCCGCCGCCGCCGCCCGCAGCGAGCAAAAGGGCCGCGGCGACGGCAAAGCCCGCGGCGACGGCAAGGGTTCCGGCAGCGGCTCGGGGGGCCGCCGCGACGCGGGCCCGTCCCCGGTCCGCGTTTCCCCGGCGGTATCGAGGGTCTCACCGCGCGAGGTCAAGGTCGTCGCCATGCTCAACGGCCGCCGCCAGGCCGATGTGTTCTCGAAGGTCACCGGCCGCATCAGCACGCTCGGGCCCTCCGAGGGCGAGGTCGTCAGGCAAGGCTCCGTCCTCTTTCGCGTCGACCGCAGCGATCCGGGCGAAACCTACCTGAACACGCCCGTCGTCAGCCCGATCTCCGGCTGGATCGGCCGCTGGCGCGTCACCAACGTCGGCGAGCAGGTCACGCCCGCCGACCCGGTCGTCACGATCGTCGACGACGTCGCCCTGCGCGCGATCGTGAACCTGCCCGCCAGCGACTGGGTCCTGGTCAAGCGCGACACCAAGGTCTTCGCCGTGCTCGGCGGCGAGAAGCGCTCCGCCACCATCCAGACGATCGCGGTTTCCGCCGACCCCGCCTCGGGCCGCGGCGGCGTCACCATCGAGATCTCGAACCCGAAACGCGACTGGCGCGTCGGCATGTTCGCGACCGTCGATCTGTCGCTCGAGCCGCGGAAGCGGATGTTGATCAGCGCCTCGTCCCTCACCATCACCGACAAAGGCACCTTCGTCTACGTCGCCGACGGCGAGGTCGCGCGCCGGCTCCCGGTGAAGTACGCCGTCATCGACAGCGACACCGTCGAGATCCTCGAGGGCCTCGAGGAAAGCGCCCAGGTCATCTCTGCCGGCGGCAACCTCATCGGCGACGGCAGCCCGATCAAGGTGCTGACCAACACGCCGCAGGGCCAGGCCCCGGCGAGCCCGGACGCCGCCGCGACCGAGGCCGCCGCGAAGCCGGAGGCGCGATGAATTTAGTCGACGTCGCCATCAAGCGCCCCGTTTTCATCACGATGCTGACCATGTTCTTCATCGTGGTCGGGGTCCTGGCCCTCAAAAAGCTGTCCATCGACCTCTATCCGGACGTGAACTATCCGGTGCTCGTCGTCCGCGCCACGCTCCCCGGCGCCGCGCCCGAGGAGATCGAGCAGCTCATCACCAAACGTATGGAGGACGGCCTTTCCACGATCGCCGGCATCCAGACGATGCGCTCGGTGAGCCGCGAGGGCTCGGCGAACGTGATCATGGAGTTCACATCCGGCACGGACGTGCGTTTCCAGGAGATCCAGGTCCGCGGCAAGATCGCCAACCTGCGGTCGAGCCTCCCGAACACGATGAAAGAGCCGGAGATCTTCCGCCAGGACCCCGACGACACGCCGATCGTCGAGGTCGCCGTCTCCGGCAGCCGCAGCGTCGCCGAGATCACCAGGCTCGCCGACGACGTGATCGCGCGCAGCCTCCGGCAGCTCCAGGGCGTCGGCTCGGTCGACCTGGTCGGCGACCGCAATCCCGAGGTCTGGGTCGACTTGAAGCCGGAGGCGATGGACCAATGGCACCTCAATGCCACCGACGTCGTCGCCGCGATCCACAACGGCAGCCGCAACGACCCCGTCGGCCGGCTCGAGGGCAAAGGCCGGGTCTGGGTCCTCCGCTCGGTGGCGCAGGCCGCCGTCGCCAACGACCTCGGCGGCATCGGCGTCGCGCGCGCCGCCAACGGGCAGCCGCTCTTCCTGCGCGACGTCGCCGACGTCTACTCGACCTTCGAGACCGTCTCCCGCGTCAGCAGCTTCGGCGACAAGAACTCGCTCAAGCCCGCCGTCATCCTCAACATCCTCAAGCAGTCCGGCGAGAACACCGTCGACATCTCGAACAAAATCCGCGACGGCATCGAGAAGCTGCGCAAGGAGCTGCCGCCCGACGTCCGGGTCGAGATCACCCGCGACAACGCCGACCTGATCCGGGACAACGTGAAGGACGTCGGCGAGAGCCTGGGGCTCGGCGCGATCCTCACCGTGTGCGTCGTCCTGCTCTTCCTGCGCAGCCCGCGCTCGACCGTCACGACGGCCCTGTCGCTCCCGAGCTCGGTGATCACGACCTTCGCCGTGATGTACGTCGCGCACTTCACCATCAACGTCATGACGCTCCTGGCCTTGAGCCTAGCTGTCGGCCTCCTGGTCGACGACGCGATCGTCGTGCGGGAGAACAT
>JAYVWD010000738.1:0-3088 GCA_043786345.1 Pseudomonadota bacterium | reverse complement strand
CACGAGCCCGCCGCCCTCGATGCTGCCCTTCGCCTCCTCGGCGGCCTTCACGATGCCGGGCGACAGCACGCAGCTTTCGAGCCTTCCGCGCTCGCGCCCCTCGAGCGCCTCGCTCTTGGCGACGGCATCGCCCTTGAGCCCGTCCAGATCGAAGGCGCACCCGTAGTCGAGCGGGACCCCGGCGGCGGTGCGCCGTTCGGTGCATTCCAGGTGCACGCCTTTGGCCTCGCCGAGCGACACCGTCTTCAGGAAATCCTCGCCCTTGGCCCCGGACTTCGCGGGGGCGCCGGCGTCGAGGAGGGCGTCGAAGAGCTGCTGCGCGAACGGCGGCCGCCCCGCGTTCGCCTTCTCTTTGTTGATCCGGCGCGCATGCAGCTTCAGCAGGCACTTGTCGCGGTCGCACTCGATCTCGTCGTCGCCGGCCTTGAGGTTCGTGTAGCCCGTCGCCTGGAACTCCTCGACATAAGAGTCGAGGCCCTCCGTCGCCCGCGCCCGCTTGCGGTTGTAAAGGTCGAGGGCGTCATAGAGCTTGTCGTAGACCTTCTGCGCATCGGGCGCCGTCGGCTTCGACGCCAGCGTCACGAAATAGCCTTTGCCGTCGACGACCTCCTGCGCCGCCGACGCCTCGGGGTCTTTCGGCGGATCGTGGCAGGCCGTCAACGCGGCGAGCAGGACGAAGAGCGCTTTCATGTGCCGGGAACTCCCGAAAAATTCAGAACCTCGCTTGTGTGCTAACATAAACGCTCGAGCCGCCAAGAACAATTCATCAAATGAAGGAAACCTTCGATGAAGATCTTCGCCATCCCATTTCTCGCCGCGCTCGGCGTCGCCGCTCCCGCCTTCGCCGTCGACCTGCGCGACGCCACCAACCGCCAGATCCTCGATGAGCTCGACCGCCGCCTCGACGCCGGCGGCGGCACGACGACGGCCCTCGCGACCTTCGTCTGCGACGCCTTCGGCGCCCTCAAGATCTCGCTCGTCAACGAGGCCGGCTCGCAGGCCGACTACGCCCTCAATCTGGGGAGCCGCCAGGCTTGCGCCAACCAGGCGACGCCCCTGGCCCAGCGCCGCCAGCGGATCACGCGCCTGACCCTCGTCGCCCTCTGCGACCCGTTCGGCAGCATGAAGAAGCTCACCCTCCGCCCCGACGGCGTGCTGGGCGAGCTCGACAGCGTCAACTTCGGAAACCTCGCCCAGTGCCTCGAGCAGGCCGGCCCGATCAATAGCAAATGAGCGGTTACTGGCTCTCGAGCACCAGGACCCCGTAGGCCGGCAGGTAAGGCAGCGACACCGACCGGTCCTTGCCGTGCGTCCCGGCGCCGTCCGCCGTCAGGACGCCGGTCGGGGCGCGCTTTTCGAGCTCGCCGCTGCCGGCGTACCTTTTGTGGTCGCTGTCGACCATAATCTTGAACGTGCCGCCGCCCTGGACGCCGACGTCGTAGTTCGACAGCGCGACGTGGCCCAGGTTGATCACGATCAGCTCGACCTTGCCGGTCGCCTTGTCCTGCCGGCGCAGCGAGATGATCCGGCGCCCGTCGTCGGTGTCGACGTGGTTCTCGACGTCCGGCCCGTAGTTGTGGAACGCGAAGGCCTCGCGGTCGCGCACGAACGTCGACAGGTCGGCGAAATAGGCGTAAACGGCCTTCCGGCTCTCCTGCTTCCGCAGGTCCCAGTCGACGGCCGACTGGTCGTTGAACGAGCCTTCCTGCAGCAACCGGAGCTGCGGCATGTCGAGGTACGCCGCGCTCGACAGCATGGCGAGCGAGGCGAACGCGGTCGTCTTGCGCTCGACGTAGTAATGGCCGCCGCCGTTGAGCAGCGTCCCGAGGTAGGCGCCCGTCGCGCCGTCGCGCTTGTTCGCCGCCTCGTCGTGGTTGGTCGCATACTGGACGCGCGACGCCTCGCGCCACTCCCACGGCCCGCGGATCGCCCCGCGCAGGCGCTGCATGTCCACGTCCTCGGTGGACTTCATCATATTGTCTTTGAGGAAGTCGAAGAAGTCGGAGTGCGTGCGGAAGTTCACCCCGAACCCGCCCTGGTCCATGCGCTGCATCACCGGGCTGTGGCCGAAGAACATCTCGGCGATCAGCGTCATCTCCGGGCGGTATTCGCGCAACGTCGCCATCAGCTCTTTGAGGAACTCCGGCCCGCCGCCGCCCGGCCCCTCATAGAGCCGGATGCCGTCGAGGTTGTCGAAGCGGATGCCGCTCAGGCCGTATTTGCAGACCATGTGCGTGATGCTGTCCGTCAAAAACCGCCGCACGAACGGGTTCGCGTAGTCGTAACGGTTCGTGTCCCAGGGGCTTTTGATCGCGCCGTAGAGCTCCTGGCCGTCGCTCTTCTTCCACCGGTGCAGGCCGATGGGGCTCAGGTCGCGCACGCCCTCGTTGCCTTTGAACGGGTAATGCCCGACTACCGCGTCCATGATGACCGCGATCCCGCTCTTGTTGAAGGCGTCGATCATGCGCGCGAAGTCGTCGGGATCGCCGTAACGCGCCTCGGGCGCGAACAAACCGTAGACTTGATACCGGAAGTGCCAATGTCCTCCGTCCATGCTCGTGTTGAACGGCAGGAACTCGACGGCGTTGTAGCCGTCCTTCCGCAGCTCGTCGACGAGCCCGGACTGCGCGATGAACTTGTACGTGTCGCTCGCCTTCGCCGGCCCCTGCTTGCCGTTTACCGGCCACTTGCGCGCCAGCTCGTAGACCTCGCTCTCGGCGATCAGCAGCGGCTTCGAGCGCAGGTCGACCGAGGGCTTCGTCATCTTGTAGGCGCCCGGATGCGCGAAATCCCAGAAGACGCTGTTGAGGTACTGCGCCTCGGCGCTCGTGAACAGCGCCGCCGCCGGGTCGAGAAGCGACTCACCATTGACCTCGAGGCGGTACGCCATGCCGTGCTTGAGCGCCCGCACCGTCCCCTCGAAATAAGGAGTCCCGGCCACGGCTTGCAGCTTGTCGGCGGCCGTCTTCTCGGCGCCCCACTTGTTGAAGTCGGCGAGGACATAGATCTGGTCGCCGGCGTTGTCCGCGAGCACGCGGATTTTGCCTTCGACCGCGTTCCCCTGGGCGTCGCGCTTGGTGACCAGAAA
>JAYVWD010000737.1:0-6187 GCA_043786345.1 Pseudomonadota bacterium | reverse complement strand
ATGGCGGCGCGGGCGTCCGGAGCGGGCGGGGGCCCGCGAGCTTCGGCCCGGTTCCGGTGCGGTCCATCACGATGTCAAGCACCGTGGGGCCGAAGTCGGCGCGGATCTGGGCGGCGATTTTTGCCGCATCCGCCGGGGCCGCGAGCACGTGGACGTTGGGCCCGGCGTCGATGGTGAAGTACGCCTCGAACGCGCCACGGCGGCGCTGCTCGCGCAGCCAGGCGCAGAAGCGCGCGGTCTCGTCGGTAAGGTAGCGCACGGCCGGCGTCGCCGTCATGATCACCGCGTGCATCTCGAGCGCCTCGGCCTCGATCTCGGGCCCGAGCCGCGTCAGGTCTTTCGCCGCCAGCGCCGCCTCGAGCCGCGCCAGGCGCTCGGGCAGGCCGGCGAGGCGCGGCGCGTATAGGGGGCTCGACCAGGCGAAGGCGTGGGCGTCTGTCGAGGACACCGCCTTTTCCTCGGCGCTCAAGACCACGATGAGGTCGGCGAGGTCGAACTGGCCCTCCGCCAGGACCTGCTGGGTCGTTTGTTCATCCGGCGAGCCGCCGGCGTTCCAGCGGACGTACCCGCCGGCGAGGCTCCGGCAGGCGCTGCCCGAGCCCTGGCGCGCCAGGGCCGCGAGGGCCGCGGCGTCGAAACCGCGGGCGGCCAGGGCGTCCAGGTCACCGGCGCCGGTGAGCTCGGCGCAGGCGGCGAGGGTCAGCGCGGCAAAGCCGCTGGCGCTGCTCGCGATGCCGCAGCCGGCGGGAAACGTGTTGCGGGTCTCGACCGCGAGGGGCTCGGCCCGGCCGGTCGCCGCGCGCAGGCGCCCGAGGTGGCCCGCGATCTTCCGGTATTCCTTCGTGTCCGGGGCCAGGGCGCGGCCCGCGTACAAGACGGTGTCGGCGGGGCCGTCGGCGCGGCCGACCGTCGTCTCGGTGCGGGCGGCGGACAGCGTCATCGACAGCGAGTCGTTCGCCGGCCATTGGCGGGCGGCGTCACGCTTGCCCCAATACTTGAGGAGCGCGATGTTGCTCGGAGCCGAGGCCGTGACCGTCATGGGCCGTTCCCCACCCACGCGCCGTCGCCCGAAAGCCGCGCCGTAAGCCGGTCCCAGCCCATGCGGTAGAGGGTGTCGGTCGCCTGCGCGAGGCAGGTCGGCTCGCCGATCAGCAGGATCGCGTCCTCGCCGCCGGCGCCGGTCGTCTTGAAGCTCCAGCTGCGGTCGAAGCCCGGAAGCCGCGCGAGCGCGTCGCCGAGGACCTCCGATTCGTGCGGCGAGCCGGAGAATACGGAGCGGTGGTCGCGCACGGCGGCGACGAGGCGCGCCAGCGCCATCCCGTCGAAGCGCTCGGCCAGGGCGCCGTAGAACGCCTCGACCAATTCTTCGGACGCGAACATGAGGCTTTCCAGCCGGCCGGATTGGTCGAGCCAGACCAGGGTCTCGCCGGTCACCTGGCCGGTCGGCGCGCCGCGGCCGCCGACGAACGGGTGCACGAGCTCGCGCGCCGGCTCGAGCAGGCGCTCGTGGCGCGTGATCTCGACGGGCCACTGGTCCGGATCAAGGACCGTCGGCCCCGCGACCATCGGGCGCCGCGCCGATGGGTTGCGGAACTCGACCAGGCCGCCGGTGAGCTGGGTGGCGATGTCGTAGCCCGAGGCCAGCGACTGGGCGTCGCGCTGCAGAAGCCAGGCGTGCCGCGCGGTGTCGAGGTAGGAGTACCGCGCGCCGGGCGGCGACAGCTCGTTGAGGGCGAGGAGGACGGCGAGGCGGAGCGCCGACGAGGAGCCGATCCCGTAGGATACGCGCAGCTCGGAGTCGACCGTGATCTCGACGTCGATCAAGCCGAAGAGCTTGAGGCCGTAAGCGACGGCGGTGAGCAGCGGGTCGCCGTCGGTGGTGCGTCCGACGCCAAGCGCCGCGTCCGAGAGCATGCGCGGCTCGGGCCAGAGGTCGCTCGTGACGCGCGCGCCGAAGCCAGCGGGGCGCGCCGCGGCGGTGACGGCGAGGCGCTTGTCGAGGGTGACGGCCAGCGCCCGCCCCCCGAGGAGGACGGCGTACTCGCCGGCCAGCATGATCTTACCCGGTACCGAGGCGTTCACCACGGGCGCGACCCATCGGGTTTGGCCCGCGTGAGGAGGTCCAAGTTGCGCTTGTGGAGGCTCATATGGCCGCGCTGAATGCCTTCGCTGGCGAGGGCCCGAAGCGCCGAGAGGTTTTGGGCGAGGCCGACCGCCGTGACGATCTCGCCGAGCACGCGGGCGTCGGGCGAGCCGAGCAGCCGGAGTGCCGCCCGGGCCGTCGGGTGGAGCTTCGTGACGCCGCCCACGGTGCCGACGGCCATCGGCAGCTCGAGGCAGCCGAGGAGCTCGCCGGTGAGCGATTTCGTCCATGTCGCCAAGGGCTTATAGCTGCCGTCGCGGCTGGCGAAGGCGTGTGCGCCGGCCTCGACCGCGCGCCAGTCGTTGCCGGTCGCGATCAGAACCGGGTCGATGCCGTTCATCACGCCTTTGTTGTTGGTCGCCGCGCGGTAGATGTCGTGCGCCGCGAACTCATAAGCCATGACGATGCGGTCGACGACCTGGTCGCCCTCGAACTCGGGCGACTCGAAGGCCTTCGCCGGGACCGTGCAGGTCACGCGCGTCAGCCGACGGTCGGTGAGGTTGGTGAGGATGCGGAGTCCCATGTCGCACTCGAAGAGCTCGATCAACACCGTCGAGAGCTTCTCGCACATGGTGTTGACGATGTTGGCGCCCATCGCGTCACAGGTGTTGATGTGGATGTGGACGACGAGGCTGCGGATGGGGGCGATGAAGCGCCAGGTGAGGTCCTTGGCGCCGCCGCCGCGGGCGACCAGGCGGTCGTGGCCGCGGTTGGCGTAGGCGATGAGGTCCTCGCTGCGATCGGTAAGGATCGCATCGTAGTCGGGGATGTCCTTGAGAATGAGCTGGATCTGGCCGGTCATGATCGGGTCGGTCGAGGTCGCCTGGAAGCCGCCGCCGGCCCGCGCGAGCTTGGCGCCGTGGCTCGCGGCCGCCAGCACGCTGGTTTCCTCGACGGCCATGGGCACGAGGACGTCCGTGCCGTTGACGCGGAAGTTGGTGGCGATCCCGAGCGGCAGCGCGAAGGTGCCGATCGCGTTCTCGATGAAGACCTCGGTCAGCTCGGGCGTCAGGGCGCCGAAGCGCGACAGGTGGTCGGCGTCGGAATCATGAAGGGTCGCGAAGGCCTGCGCCACCTTCACCCGTTCGCTGATCGGAAGCTCGTAGAAGCCGGGAAGCCGCGAAGACCGCGGCTCATCGCCCAGACCGACGTCCGTGTGCCGTTTCGGGCTGCGCGGGTTCCGGGGGCTTTCGCTCTTTTTGAGGTGTTCCGTATCCATGGGCTTTTCAGCGCTCCGCAAGTGAGTCAGGGCGAAAAATCCTCGAGCAGCTCGAGAAAGCGGCGGGTCGGTCGCACCCGCGCCGGCAGGTCGGCGAGCGCGCGCGTCCCGCTGACGATCATCGCGGTTTTGAGCCCCTTGACCAGGGTCTCGAGCACGGTGAATGGCGCCTCGGCGTCCTGCAGCGCGGCGCGGAAGAGCGGCAGGCCGACGCCCGCCATGCGCGCGCCGAGGCCGAGCGCCTTGGCGACGGCGAGCCCGTCGCGCAGGCCGCCGGTGGCGACCAGCTCGAGCCTCGGCAGGCGCGTCGCGATGGCCTTGAGGCTCAAGGCCGTCGGGATGCCGAAGTCGCGGAAGGTCTGGGCGACGGCGCGCGTGACGGCCGACTGCGCCCGCATGCCCTCGATGAAGCTCCACGAGGTGCCGCCCTTGCCGCCGACGTCGAGGGCGCGCACGCCGGCTTCGACGAGGCGGACGGCGCTGTCGACATCCATGCCGCCGCCGACCTCTTTGACGAGGACCGGGACGCCGAGGCGCATGGCGGCCTCGCCGACGTGCTCGATCAGGCGGCGGAAGTCCCGGTCGCCTTCGACCTGGATCACCTCCTGGAGGACGTTCACGTGAATGGCGAGCGCGTCGGCGTCGATCATGTCGACGGCGCGCTTGCAGTCGTCGAGGACCCGGCCGACATGCAGCTGGCCGATGCCGAGGTTGCCGATCAGGAACACCTTCGGGGCGGCCTTCTTGACCGTGAAAATACGGGCGTGCTCGGGGTGCTCGAGCGCGATGCGCTGCGAGCCGACGCCCATCGGGATGCCGAAGGCCTGGGCCGCCGCGGCCAGGCGCGCGTTGATCTCGGCGCCGCGCGCCAGCCCGCCGGTCATGCCGGTGATGAGGAGCGGCAGCTGGAATTTGGCCCCGAGGAAGGTCTGCGTCGTGTCGAGGTCGTCCCAGGCGAGCTCGGGCAGCGCCCGCGGCCTCAAGATCACCTCGCTGAAGCCGGTGAACCGGTCGGCGGCCTCGACGTCCATGGTCTCGCAGATCCGGATGTGCTGGCCTTTGCGGACGAGCGCAAGGAGGTTGTCGATCTCGTGAAGGTCGCCCTTCGCCTCGACGGCGGCCTCGAAGGTGCCGGGGGCGCGCTCTGACAGGCGCGCGCTCACCGTAAAAGTCCGCCCCTCGCTGTAGGCAACCGTGAGATCATCGGTGCCGGGCGCGCCGGCGCTCATCTTGACGAGGAGCCGATCCTTGCCGAGCGCGACGATGAAACCGGGCCCCGCTTTCACACCGACACATGGCAACGGCGGCTCGAGTGTGACGAGCTGGTCGGCGGCCGCCTGATTAGTGTAAAATGGCATGACAAGTCCGGGTGTTAGGGCAGCCTAGCCTAGGTCTCACGGGGGTCCCGGTCAAGCCATGATTTCCATGCAAAAAGTCAAGAAGTCGTTTGGAGGTGCAACCCTTCTTAACGACATAAGTTTCTCCGTGGCGAAGGGCGAAAGGGTGAGCCTGATCGGCCCCGGGGGGTCCGGCAAATCGACCATCCTCAAGATCCTCCTCGGGCTCCTCCCGCCGGACGAGGGTGAGGTCGAGCTCATGGGCACCGATATGATCTCGGCGCATGAGAAGCGGAAGCAGGCGACGCTCCGCAAGGTCGGGATGGCCTTTCAACAGGGCGCGCTCTTCGACTTCATGACGGTCCGCGACAACCTCGTCTTCGCCATGGAGAACATGACGGAGTTCGATCCGCCCGAGATGGACCGCCGCATCAAGTCGCTGCTCGAAGGCGTCAAGCTCGGACGCGCCGAGTATCAATTTCCTTATGAGCTCTCGGGTGGCATGCAGCGCCGCGTCGGCATCGCCCGCGCCCTGTGCACGAGCCCGGTCGTGTCGATCTTCGACGAGCCGACGGCCGGCCTCGACCCGGTGACGAGCACCATCATCCTCAACATGATCCTCGAGCTCGGCGGCAAGAGCGACGAGCAGGCGCAGATGGTCGTCACCTCGAACGTCGAGATCGGCATCCGCTTCGCCGACCGCCTGCTCGTCGTCAACGAAGGGCACATCGTCGCCGACGGGCCCTGGCGGGAGTTGCTCCTGACGGGTCCGGAGTGGGTCCGCCATTTCCTGGGGGTCCGGTTCATCGGCCTCGACCTGGAATACGCCCACGAGCTGAAATTGCCCCAGGCCTTCATCGACAAACATTGGTGATTAGCGCCGCGAGATAGGGACCTTATGCGGTGGTTGGAACGGGGTAACGAGTTCTGGCTCGTTATCCCCGGGCTCGACCGGGCCGATGAACCTCGAAGACCAAGTCCCCAATACGCAAAGGGTCTTTCGAGGCGTGCAGCTAGCAAACCGCATCGTCAAGTACCTGGTCCCCGCCGTCATGACGGCCGCGGCGCTGTCGGCGCTCGGCGTCGCGACGTTGGTCGCGGACTTCACGCCGCCCGAGCGCCTCGTGCAGGTCGTGTGGATCGTCACGATCGTGGTGCTCGCGCTCGTCGTGTCGGCGGTGCCGGTGCTCTATGCGCTGGCGCGGCGGGTGACGGCGCAGATCGCGGCCGCGGGCGAAGGCGGCGCCGGCGGGACGCTGGACGACGCGCCGTCGTCGGTGAAACGCGCGATCCGCGCGTCCTTCCGGATCCAGAACGCCCGGCGGGAGCACGCCGTCGTCGTCGCGGTGAGCATCGAGGGCCTGACGCGCCTCATGGAGGTTCTGCCGCCCGAGACCGCCGCCGAAGCCTTCAACGTGGTGCTCACGGCCGTAGACCATACCGTCCGGACTTACGGGGGCGTGATCGAGCGCTTCCTCGACCGCGACG
>JAYVWD010000736.1:0-5604 GCA_043786345.1 Pseudomonadota bacterium | reverse complement strand
CGGCGCGGCGGTTTTCCGCGGGCGTCGTCGCGGCGCGGCGGCGGTCCACCGCGGGCGTCGTCGCGGCGCGGCGCGGATTTTCCGCGGGGATCGGCGCGGCGCGGCGCGGCGCCGCGGGGCGGCGCTTTGCCGTCCTTTTTCGCGCCGTCCTTTTTCGCGCCGTCTTTTTTGGGGCCGTCGCGCCCCACGCCTTTGCGCGGTGGCTTCACGAAATCGCCCGGTATTCCTGGCGGATTTTCTTCGCCACCTGGAAGTCCAGGTTATCTCCGGCGATCTGCATCAAAAATTGGATAAGTGCCTCGACGCGTACGGTGAAATAGGCGACCCGCGACGCATTGGTAGCACACTGCACGAGCATCGTCGCCACCGATGGCCGGCACAGCTCGCCCGCGGCGTCGACGAAGACGCTTGGGAAGCCGTCGGGATTCACCCGGGAGGCGAATTGCGCCAAATCGGTCACCGGAAACTCTTTTTTGCCGTCCGCGAAGGCCTTGCGCACGGCGCTCAGAACGTAGGCGTAGCCGTCGAGGCGCGCCTTGAGCGGCGCGAGCCAGGGCTGGGCCTTGCGCTCGGGCTCCATCTCGGGCGTGACCTTGCAAACGCCCAGGTTCACCAGATTGAGCAGCGCCGAGAGCGTGTAGTTGTCGATCAGCTTGCTCGTGTTGAGCAGGTCCTGGACGTAAGGGCAGGTTTCCACGAGGTCGAGGAGGTCGCCGACGAAGGTGCCGGGCCGAAAGGTCTGGGCGAGCTGCTCGCGCCCGTGCAGCAGGCTGACGGTGCTCTCGGACCGCAGGCTCCGCAAAAAGGCACGGTACGCGGCGCCGAAGCTCACGCACTCGCTCACGAGCTCGAGCGTCGGCTCCTCGAAGACGACCTCGGTCGGCGCCAGCCCGGCGCCTTCCTGCATCTCGAAAAACACGCGCTCGGCCATGAAGAGCGAGCGCAGGATCTGCGTCACCTGCAATTTGAGCGCGTTCCAGAGCTCCATGTTGGTGACGCGCCCGTTGGCGAGCAGCACCTGGCCGAACTTGCGCGCTTTGGTGACCTGCGCCGCGGTGTCCGTCAGCTCGTCGAGGCTGATCTTTGCCTCGCGGTAGATGACCTCGCCCAGGCGGTCGTCGATGACGCTCGAGGCCGCGAAGACGATCTCGCCCTTCGTCAGATACACTTTTTTGAGGCCGTAGCCGGTGTCGACGTGCAGCGCGCCCGACCACTTCGCCGACACCAGCCCGAGGAAGAACTCGCGAAAAGAGTCGACGCTCAGGGACGCGACCGCCTTGAGCGCGTCCTTCGCCTGGTTGACCCCGAGGCGGCCCTCGGCGACGGTGAGCAGCACGCGCTTTTCGTCGAGGCGCTCGACCGACCACTGATTTCCCGCGTCGGGCGAGAACTCGGAGCCCGTCACCAACACCCCGCTCTCGGTCTGGTTGAGGCCGATGGCTTCCGGATTTTGCTCGGTCATGTTCGTCGCATCCTATTCCTTGAGGCGCTTCGGATCGATGTTGTAGGCGCGCAGTTTGCGGTGGAGGTTCGAGCGCTCGATGCCGATGGCTTCGGCGGTCTTCGACACGTTCCATCCATTTTCTTGAAGTTTATCAAGAATATACGCGCGCTCAAAGCCGGATTTGGCCTCGCGCAGCGTCGAGGCCCCCATGCCGGCCGAGCGGTCCTCATCGCCCCCCCGGCGCTCGCCGCCGCGCACGACCTCGGGGAGGTCCTCGGCGCGCACCGTTTCGCCCGGGACCATGATGCACAGGCGTTCGACGAGGTTTCGCAGCTCGCGGATGTTGCCCGGCCAGGAGTGGGCCTTGAGGACGATCATGGCCTCGTTGTCGACCTCTTTCCGGGGCTCGCCGAGCTCCTTGGCCATGATCTTGAGAAAATGGTCGATCAGGGCCGGGATGTCGTCGTTGCGCTCCCGGAGCGGCGGCAGGTGGAACGGGACGACGTTCAGGCGGTAGTAGAGGTCCTCGCGGAAGTTGCCGACCTTGATCTCGGCGATTAGGTCCTTGTTCGTCGCGGCGATCACGCGGACGTCGACGTCGATCGTCTCGTCGTCGCCCAGGCGCTCGAGCTGGCGTTCCTGCAGGACGCGCAGGATCTTGGCCTGGGTCTTGAGCGACATGTCGCCGATCTCGTCGAGGAAGAGCGTGCCCGTATGGGCGAGCTCGAACTTGCCGCGCTGGGTGCCCGTGGCGCCCGTGAAGGCGCCTTTGACGTGGCCGAAGAGTTCGCTTTCGATGAGGTTTTCGGGCAAGGCGGCGCAGTTGAGGGCGATGAAGGGCTTGCCGACGCGCAGGGAGTACGCGTGGATGTTCATCGCGACGACCTCCTTGCCGGTGCCGTTTTCGCCGGTGATCAGCACCCAGGCGTTGCGCGGCGCGACGATTTTGATCTGCTTCTGGATCGCCTGCATCACGCCGGACTCGCCGATCAGGTCGTGGCGCCGCGGCGGGGCGCCGTCGCCGTCGCGGCGCTTCTTCATCGCCTGCGCCTGCTCGATCATCGGCAGGATCTTGTCGAGGGAGAGCGGTTTCTCGAGGAAATCGAAGGCGCCGAGCTTGGTCGCCTTCACGGCCGTGTCGATGGTGGCGTGGCCGCTCATGATGACGATCGGGATGTCGTCGCGCATCTCCTTGAGCGCCTGGAGCGTCTCGATCCCGTCCATCCCCGGCATCCAGACGTCCAGGAAGACCAGGTCGGGCGGGTTGAGCTTGTACTCGACCATGCCGTTCCGGCCGGAGTGGGCGATGGCGGAGCGCCAGCCCTCGTCGGAGAGGACGCCGGCGAGCGAGTCGCAGATCGCCTCCTCGTCGTCGATGATGAGGGCGAGCGGGCCCGTTTTCTTCACTTTTTCCTTGGCCATCTCAACTCTTCCTTGTCAGGCCCGGCGCGCCAGGTCCAGCCCGAGCGGCAGCTCGATGATGATGCGCGTGCCGCGCGGGTCGTTGGCGGCGATCCGCAGGTATCCGCCGTGGTCGGTCACGATTTGGTTCACGATCGCGAGCCCGAGGCCCGTACCGCCGTCTTTGGTGGAGTAGTAGGGCTCGAGGACGCGGTCTCTGAGCTGCGGCGGGATCCCGCAGCCGTTGTCGCAGACCTCGACCCGCACCGTGTTGAGATTCTTGAGGACCATGCTGCGGATCTCGATGCGGCCCGCGCCCTGCGCCGGGTCGATCGACTGGACGGCGTTGGTCACCAGGTTCACGAACACCCGGTTCATCTGGTCGCGGTCGAGCGGGAACTCCGGGACCGACCCCAAGCCCGAGGTGTCGAACGTGACGTTGGCGTGCGCCATCTTGTAGAGGCTGACGACCTCGGCGATGACGGCGTTGACGCTGGCGATGCGCAGCTTGACCTGCGGGAGGCGGGAGAACTTCGAGAACTCGTTGACCAGGTCCCGGAGGGAGTCGACCTGCTTCAGGATCGTCTCGAGGCAGGACTCGAAGACCTCGCGCTCCTCGCCCTCGAACTTCTCGTGGAACCGGCGCAGGAGGCGCTGCGCGGAGAGCTTGATCGGGGTGACGGGGTTCTTGATCTCGTGGGCGATGCGGCGGGCGACCTCTTTCCAGGCGGCGACGCGCTGGATCTTGACCTGCTCGGTGGCGTCGTCGAAGACGAGCACCGTGCCCAAGTCCGAGCCCTCGTCGTCGAAGAAGCGGGTGCCGTCCACGAGCAGCGTCAGCTCGCGGCCGTTCATCGCGAGGTCGATCTGGGCCGAGGTCGAGTCGCGGCCGCTCGAGAGCGACTCCTCGATCGGCTTCCAGAAGTGCTCGTGCAGGCGCTTGCCGAGGACGGCCGTGATCGGCGCGCCCAAGGCCGTGCCGGTGTCCAGGCCGAGGAGCGCGGCGGCGGCGTCGTTCACCGTGGTGAGGCGGCCGTCGGGGTCGACCGAGATCACGCCGGCCGTGATGTTCTTGAGCACGACCTCCATGTACTGCCGGCGCTTGTCGAGCTCCTCGTTGGTCTTGAGGAGCTCGATGCGCGCCTCTTCGGCGCGGCTCCGGTGGCGCCGCAGGTCCTGCGTCATCATGTTGAACGAGCGCACGAGCTGGCCGGTCTCGTCGTCGGATTTCGCGGTCAAGGTGACGTTGTAGTTGCCGAGGGCGACCTCGCGCGTACCTTCGGCCAGGCTCTGGATCGGGGCCGTGATGCCTTTTGACACATAAAAGCCCAGCCAGACCGCGGAAAAGACGATCAACAGGGTCATGACGACGAGCAGGATCAGATAGCTGAGTTTGATGAGCTGCGCACCGGGCCGAAGGTTCGCGAAGCCTTGCTGGATCGACTCGATCGATTTCAGGATCTGGGTCTCGAAGCGCGTCTCGGTCAGGACGGCGCCGAGGAGCTGCTTGGTCCCCGGGTGGATGATCGGCGCGACCCCTTTCACCACATCCTGCTGGTCCTCGCCGGCGACCGTGCTCATGGACCAAAGGCCGGGCTCCTCACCGAAGCGCTCGAGGGCGTCGGTGACGAAGACGTCGGACGTCGCCTTGAACGCGTCGTCCCGGAGGCCTTTCGAGGACCAGAGGAGGCGCCCCGCGAGGTCGTAGACCTTGACGGCGTCGATGCCGTATTGCGTCTCGAAGCCCTCGAGCTGCTCGGGGACGATCAGCTGCTGGTCGGCGATGAACTGCTCGCTCTGCGGCACGGTCTTGACCCGCTGCAGCGCGATGCGCGCGAGCGACTCGAGGCGGCGCTGGTCCTGCTTGTAGACCTTGAGGCCGGCCTCGCGCGTCTGGTGCATGGTGACGCGGACCTTTTCCGAGAACCATTCGTCGAAGCTCGTCACGATGAAGCGCGCCGAGATGTAGACGAGCAGGATCGTCGGCGCGAGCGCGAAGAACATCAGGGTCGCGACGAGCTTCGTCCGCAAATTCGAGCCGAAAACGCCGCGGCGGCGCTCGACGACGAGCTTCGCCACGTTGCGGAAGAGGAGGAACGAGAGGACGAGGATCAGGATGACGTTGAAGTTGATCAGGCCGAAGTAGACGACCGTCGTGAAGAAATCCTGGTTCTTGGCCAGGGTCTCGCTCAGGTCGAAGAGGCGGGTCTCTAAGCGCGAGAGGCCGATCAGGAGGAGCGTCGTAACGACGATCGCCGCGAATTCCAGGATCCGGCGGCGCTCGGCCGGGGTCTTGGCGCGGGTTCGCGCCGTCACTCTCTCACCCGGAGCGGTATGGTCGCAAAGGCGAGGCCGCTCCGCAGAAAGCGGATTTCGTACGCGCCCTGCGCCGGATCCACCTCCGTCATCTGAAACATGACGCCTTCGTGCGACTCGAGGTTGGTGACGACCTTCTCGACCTTGACCTTGTCGGTGCCGCGCACGGTCACGGGCTCGCCGTCGCGCAGCGTGAGCTGCTTGCCGTTGACCGAGATCTCCGCGTACCGCAGCGTGGGCTCGATCAGGCGCAGGAACACGCCGCCGTGCAGGACGCCTTTGCTGCCGGCGAGCACGGCGTAGACCTGGCCCTTGCCGCTCTCGGAATACTTCGCCTTAAGGTCCTTGGCCGTGTCGATGAGCTGGCCCCGGTCCTCATTGCCGCCCTTGGGCGCCTGGAACCCGATGACGTTCACTTCCTTGATAAGATGCTGCTTGTCGCG
>JAYVWD010000735.1:0-4369 GCA_043786345.1 Pseudomonadota bacterium | reverse complement strand
CAGCGGTTACAGCCGGAGATGAAGGCATAAGCCGCGCAGGCGTCGAGGGCCGCGCAGCGCTGCTCGCAGGCGTCGACGGTGTCCGCCTTCGCCGGCAGGCCGTCCTTGCCGCCGAGGTCGTTCCCGGGGAGGTCGCAGGGGGACTCGCGGGTGAACGCCGCGCCATTCAGGCTGAGTCCGAGGAGGAGGGCCGTCGTCGTCATCACCGCCCGCGCTTCGCGCCGCCCTTTTGGAAGAGCTTGAGGAGCTCCTTCTTCTGATGGTCGATCACCTGTAAGTGGTACTTGTGCATGGTGTCGATCATCTCCTTGGCGCCGACCGCATAGAGCGAAGCCAGCTTCGGGAGGACGTCCATGGGGGGCAGCGAGACGCCCCGCTCCCAGTTACTCACGAACTGCGGGCTCGTGTAGTCGAGGTGCTTCGACACGTCCTGCTGGGTGAGGCTGGCCTTCTCGCGCTTCGTCTTGAGGAAGCGGCCGATGTGCTTTTGCCGGAGCTCGAGCTCGGCGGATTCGCTCTTCATGTGATCGGGGCTCCTTTATCGCGTCCCAAATGGACTTAGTTTATGCGCCATGGGACGCAGCTAAGAGACGCCGGCATTCTAGCAACGGGCGGCGCCGCCGTCATCAGGTTTTTTTGTTTAGCTCGATTTGGCTCTGCCGCGACGGCGGCCGCCTCGAAGGCCGGTCAGCCGACGCGTTTTGGCTTGGCGCGCTCGCGCTGCGCGGCCGCCTGGCCCGCGACCCGGAGGATTTCGGGGCTGAGCCGGATCGCCTTCACCATCTGGTCGAGGATCATCGCCTGATGCGCGGGGGGCACGAAGAAGATGCCCATGTCGTAAAAGTGGCCGACAAGGATGGTCGCGACGACGCTCGAGTCGATCGCGAGCGGCTCGATCAATGGCTTGACCGGAGGTAGCAGTATCTTGCGATAGACGAAGATGGCGATCGGAACGACTTCGCTGAGCATCGGGTCCTCGGGCGCGGCAAATCGGCGGGCGCAAGGGATGATCGGCCGAACGCCTGGCGCGACTGAGGCGGCCGGCACCCGGCAATCATGCCGTCGCGCAATGCCCCCGGAAGGACTTGGGATTAGTCGCCGTCCTGGTTGCAGAGATTCGGCTGGACGCGGGCGTAATCCGGCTCGTGCATCGTGTGCTGGAGGCCCTCGTTGCAACCTTTATACGGGGTCATGAAGACCTCCATCTTCGAGCCGACCTTGAAAGTCATGGTCACCGGCTGCGCCGCGCGGCTGTCGAAGGAGATCGGGGCCTCCTTCGTGCCGTCGGCGTGCGTGATCTCGACCCGGACCGTGTGATTGCAGCCGGAGTGGCTGAAGGTCGAGCCGACCACGGTCTGCGCCGCGATCGAGGCGATGTTGGATTGATCCACCTTGAAATGCCCCTGGAAGCAGAGCACCGCGTCATTGTAGTCGTGGTCGCCCGAAGGCCCCAGGTCTTCGAAGTTGACGCCGACCTTGGTGACTTCTACGCCGGGAAGCTGCTGGATCAGCTCGTCGTCGGTCACGGTCGGTCCCGTCGCCTTCGAGCCGCTGTCGATCCCGGAGCCCGTGCTCGCAGTGCCCGACGTTCCGGTGGTGCCGCTCGTGCCGCCGCCGCCCGGGCCGCCGCTGCCGTTGGAGCCGGAATCGCCACTCCCCGAGGTGCCGGAGCCGGAGCTGGTCCCGGACCCTTTGGGCGTCACCTCGACATGGACCGTTTTGTCGCCGTCCGGAGTCGTGACGTGGACCACGGTCTCGCCCGGCGCGAGGCCCTTGATCTCGCCGGTCTTGGGGTCGCAGCTCGCGATCTTCGGGTTTTCGACCTTGCAGCCGGTGACCGGCTCGCCGGTGAACGGGACGGTGGTGCCGCCGACGGGGATCTTCACGTCCTTGTCGGTGCTGCCGGTTCCAGAGCCGCTGGCCCGGGCGTCGGCGGTGGGGGATTTCTGAATCACCTTGCCGCCGGAGCCGAGATTGGCGCTGTCGCAGGCGACGGGCGCGAGCGCAATGAGAAAAAGGCCAAGGACGATGCGGCAGCTCATGGCTCGGGAACCTCGCGCAAATACTTGGATTCAATTTGGCCTATCGGCACATTCCGCGCTAAACTTGAGGCTCTGCAAGTGGGACCGATATCCTTTGTCTTTTCGGCGAGTTATTTCGACCGACGCGCGAGCATTGCGGCTTGCAAAGTCGGGAATCGCCGTGCTACCTATTTTAATGACCAGAACTATAAATATTCTCAGACGCAAGGAAGTGAGGCGCTGATGATTTTCGATTGGGTGGCGGGGCTTTTCTCGAACGACCTGGCGATCGACCTGGGGACCGCGAACACGTTGGTCTACCAAAAGGGCGTCGGCATCGTCATCAATGAGCCTTCGGTCGTCGCCATCAACCGGCAGGTGACGGGCCCCAAGCGGATCCTCGCCGTCGGCAAAGTCGCCAAGGAAATGCTCGGCCGCACGCCGGGCGAGATCGTCGCCATCCGCCCCCTCAAGGACGGCGTCATCGCCGACTTCGAGATCACGGCGGCCATGATCCGCTACTTCATCGAGAAGGCGCACAACCGCCGCACCATGGTGAAGCCGCGCGTCATCATCTGCGTGCCCTACGGCATCACCAACGTCGAGAAGCGCGCCGTCAAGGAAGCCGCCGAATCCGCCGGCGTCCGCGAGGTCTTTCTCATCGAGGAGCCGATGGCGGCCGCGATCGGCGCCGGGCTTCCCGTCACCGAGCCGAGCGGCAGCATGATCGTCGACATCGGCGGCGGCACGACCGAAGTGGCCGTGATCTCGCTCGGCGGCATCGTCTATTCCAAGTCCGTCCGGGTCGCCGGCGACAAGATGGACGAGGCGATCGTCCAGTACATCCGCCGGAAGTACAACCTGCTCATCGGCGAGCGGACGTCGGAAGAGATCAAAATCGCGATCGGCAATGCCTACCCGAGCGACACGATCGAGACGATGCACGTCAAGGGCCGCGACATGGTCGCCGGCGTGCCGAAGACGATCGAGGTCACCTCCGAGGAAATCCGCGAGGCGATCGCCGAGCCCGTGAACATCATCGTCGAAGCGGTGCGCGTCGCGCTCGAGCAGACGCCGCCCGAGCTGGCGGCGGACATCGTCGACAAGGGTATCGTGCTGGCGGGCGGCGGGGCTTTGATCAAGAACCTCGACGTGTTGCTGCGCGAAGAGACCGGACTGCCGATCATGATCGCGGACAACCCGCTGACTTCGGTCGTGATCGGCTCCGGCAAGGCGCTCGATCAAATCCACATCCTGAGCGGCATCACGCAGTGAGGTGAGCGACGGGGGCCTCAGCGGGCCCGCGTCGCGAACCGCTTGAGACGCATGAGCAGCTCCTCGCGCGACAGCGGCTTGCTGATGAAGTCGTCGAACCCCGCCTCGAGGCAGGCCTGCTGCTGGCCCTTCATCGCGTGCGCCGTCATGGCGATGATCGGCGCCTTGAAGCCCTTGGCGCGCAAGACGCTCGTGGCGCGCATCCCGTCCATCTTGGGCAGCTGCAGGTCCATCAGGACGAGGTCCGGCTGGTGCTTGAGCGCCAGCTCGACGCCTTCCGAGCCGGTCTCCGCCGAGAGGAGCGACAGTCCGGTGTCCTCGACGAAGCGGCGGATCATGTCCTGAATATCGGGATAGTCCTCGACTAGAAGGAGGGTGAGCCCCGCCAGGGACCTGCCGCCGGCGCCGGCGCCCTCGAGCGCGGCCCCCGCGTCCGCCGCGGCGTCGCCCGCCGGCACCAGGGCCACGCCCGCATCGACCTGAATGAGGAAGGTCGAGCCTTGGCCCGCGCTCGAGGCCTCCAGCGTCAGATCGCCGCCCAAGGCCTGCGCCAGGCGCTTCGAGAGGGAGAGGCCGAGGCCGACGCCGCCCTTCATCCGGGCCGTCGCGTCGAGCTGGGTGAACGGCTGGAAAAGCCTGTCGTGGGCGTCGGCCGGCACGCCGGAACCGGTATCGGTGACCGCGACCAGGAGCGCCGAGCGGCCGTTGGCGGCCGGCTCGGCGCGCACGCGGATGACGACCGAGCCCACCGCGGTGAACTTGACCGCGTTGTCGATGACGTTGGCGACGATCTGCCGGAGCCGGTTCGGGTCGCTCATCACGGTCTGGGGCGTCGTCGGACTTACCTCCACCCGGAGCTCCAGGCCCTTCGCCACCGCCTTGACGCGAAACGTCGATTCGAGGTCGGTGAGCAGCGGGCGCAGCGCGAACGGCGTCGATTCGACGAAGATCTGGCCTTGCTCGATGCGCGAGACGTCGAGGATGTCGTCGATCAGCTTCTGCAGGCGCTTGCCGTTGCGCTGGATCTTCTCGGTGTAGGCGAGTCGGGTCTTCTCGGCGACCTCGTGCGACAT
>JAYVWD010000734.1:0-3461 GCA_043786345.1 Pseudomonadota bacterium | reverse complement strand
AACTTCTGGAGCTCGGCGATGAAGCTCGGGAGCTTCGAAAGGTCGCCCTCGGTGTAATACGTGTTGGCGATGCCGAGCAGCGCCTTGAAGCGGTGGCGGGCGCTCTGCGTCTTCTCGAGGATCTCGCGGAAGATCTGGCGCGCCTCGTCGACCCGGTCGTCGAGGTAGGAGACGCGGGCGAGCGCGTAGAGGTAGCTCTCGTCGAACGCGCCCTCTTTGCGGCTGATGCCGGTGAGCGCGGCCTTGGAGTCGTTGACGCGGTGCATTTCCCAGAGAACGTTCGCCTTGATCAGGGTCTTCTCGGCGTCGAGCGGCCCGTCCCCGGCCTCTTGCGCCGCGAGCTCGGCGAGGAGATCCGAGAACTTACAACGATAGAAGAGGTCCTGGAGTTGACCGATCGTCAGCGCGTTGTTTGGGGGTGCGTGCAATGGGTTCTCCGGGGTATGGCGACTCTGGTTTGCAGATTCCGTGCCTCGTGGAACTTCTAACCTTTATCGGTGGATACGGCCCGTGAGGGGGGGTCCCGGTGGTCCGGTTTCGAACCGGCGCGGAGGCTGCCCGGTATCGAAGTGAGACCGTTAGCGCCCCGGCAGCGCCACTCTGGCGCGGTCGGGGCCGCCGGTGATCAGCCGGGCGCCGCGCTGGAACGTCAGGTAACTCCAAGCCCATTGGATCAGGACGAGGAGCCGGTTCCGAAAGCCGATCAGATAGAAGATATGAACCACGAGCCACAGCCACCAGGCGGCGCGGCCCGAGAGCTCGAGGCCGTGGAATTCGGCGACGGCTTTGGCGCGGCCGATCGTCGCCATCGCCCCCTTATCGACGTATCGGAACGGCTTCGTCGGCTCGCCGCGGAGCAGGCGGAGGACGTTCCGCGCCGCGTGGCGGCCCTCCTGCATGGCGCCGGGGGCCTGGCCGGGGACCGTGCCGTTCTTCCATTTGACGGCGGCGAGGTCGCCGCAGACGAAGACCTCGGGGTGGCCCGGGATGCTCAGGTCGGGCTCGACGACGACGCGGCCGCCGCGGTCCAGCGGGACGCCGAGGTCCTGGCCGAGGCTCGAGGGCTGGACGCCCGCCGCCCAGATGACGGTGCGGGCGGGGAGGAACTCGGCGCCGATCTCGACGCCGTCCGGGCGGATCATGGTGACGCGCTGATCGAGGTGGAGCCGGACGCCGAGCTTCTCCAGCTGTTTCCGGGCTTTTGTCGCGACGTCGCCGGGAAAGGAGCTCAGGACGCCCGCGCCGGCCTCGACGAGGTGGACCGTCGCGGAGGACGGGGTGATGTGGTTGAAGTCCTTTTCGATCGCGAACCGGGCGAGCTCGGCGATGGCCCCTGCGAGCTCGATCCCGGTCGGGCCGCCGCCGACGATGACGAAGTTGAGGAAGGGCTCGCGGAGCTTGGGGTCCCGGATGCGCTCGGCCTCCTCGAAGGCCATCAGGATGCGGCGGCGGATCTCGGTGGCGTCCTCGAGGTTCTTGAGGCCAGGCGCCAGGGGCTCCCACTCCGGGTGGTTGAAGTAGCTGTGGCGGGCGCCGGTCGCGAGGATCAGGTAATCGTAGTCGACCGACTGGCCCCGGTCCAAAAAAACCCTCTCTTGTCTGGTGTCGATACGCTCGACGACGGCCATCAGCACCTCGGTATCGGGCATGGCGCGCAGGACGGAGCGGACCGGGGTCGCGATGTCGGCGGGCGACACGGCCGCCGTGGCGACCTGGTACAGCAGCGGCTGAAAAAGGTGGTGGTTGTGGGAGTCGATGACGGTGAGCTTCAGCGCCTCGCGGGCAAGGATCTTCGCGGCTTGAAGCCCGGCGAAGCCGGCCCCGACGATGACGGCGCGCGTTTCACGGACGTTCTGCATGATCCCCCTCTTTGGCGCGGCGGCGTCCGAAGCTTCGCCGAACTAAGAAGATACCAGTGACAGGCCAAAATGTAACAAATTGCAACCGGCGCGACCAAAATGACGCCCCGCCCCCCGGACCCGTTTCATCGGTCTTTCACAATCAGGTCGTGGCGATGCTGGCGCGCCGGTCCGTCGTTCCCCCGTCCGGCACGACACTTGCCTATGTGGTGGTCGGTCGCCTTGACCGCGGTAAACAAATCACAACGACCTATCCGAAGGGGAACTCCATGACGGCAAGCAAAGCGACTCTCGTGTTGATCGGGCTCGCGCTGAGCGGCGTCGCCGCCGCGCAAGACGCCGCGGTCTCGACCACGAAAACTTCGGCGATGCCGGCGGCGATCGCGAATTCCTACGGCTCGCTCAACCTCCGCCACGGCACCGGCGAGAAGCTGAGCGCGGACGGCAGCACGAATATCATCCCCTACGTCCTCATCACGCCCACCCTCGGCACGAAGCTGTTCGGCGACAAGCTCGACGCCTCGGTCTCCATGCAGTTCCGGAAGTTGGCCGATTCGGTGCGGATCAGCAAGGTCGCGGCCTACGCCGAGCTGGCCTATACGCTCCTCGACAATGAGAACGTGGGGCTCTCCACGTACACCTACATCGGGCAGGCGAACGGCTCGAGCTTCGGCGAAGTGGACGTCGGTCCGCACCTGGACCTCATGACGTCCGTGACGACGCCGATCGGCAAGCTCGCGTTCTCGGGCTTCGTCGAGCCGCTCGCCGCGTTCAACAGCGGCCATTCCGCCCCGAAGATCGCTGTCGCGGACCGGACGACCAAGGACCCCCAGGTCGCGCTCCTCACCGAGGACAGCAAGCCGGCGCCCACGCCGGATGCCGAGACCGAAGCGCGCACCCCGAGCTACTACAGCACGACCGAAGTCGCGACGAAGCTCTCCCTCGACGCGGTCAAGGGCCTGGCGTTCGGCGCCGGCATCGACTACTTCCAGAACTGGGCGCCGAAGTACGCCGCGACGGCGACGGACACCGGCTTCTCCTATCAGCAGGACGGATACAGCACCAAGTCGGCGGTGATGAATAAGGTCAGCGTCTCCTACAAGCTGTCCGACGCCGTGACGGTCGCGAACCAGGTCCGCCTCATGGTCAACGGCCTCTACACCGACAGCTACGTCAAGGATCTCGCGGTCTCCGGCATCACCAGCCGCCTCGAAAACCGCCTGACCTTGAACGTGACCCTCTTCTAAAGCGACGCGAGGGCCCGGACCCTCTACCTACCGGAGACTCCGCTGGCATTGCGCCGGCGGAGTCCTTTTTCGTGGGCCGGGCGGGGGGCTTCAAGGTCCCGTTGCCTGCCCCGCCGAATTGGGGCATATTGGCGGCTCGCTGGGGGATTAGCTCAGTTGGTAGAGCACTAGATTTGCATTCTAGGGGTCAGGAGTTCGAGTCTCCTATCCTCCACCAGTTAACCGCCTGTTTCGCTTCCCGATATTCCGCTCCCGCTGGTCCATCGGCAAGAAAACGGCAAGTTCTAGGCCTCTGAGCGTAGCTTGAGGACCTTGGCACCGCTCCTGACGTCCAAGTCGAGGAAGTCGGTTTTTC
>JAYVWD010000733.1:0-1620 GCA_043786345.1 Pseudomonadota bacterium | reverse complement strand
CTGGCCGCGGACGAACGGGTGAAGTCGGCCTACCTCGGGCACTGAGACGAACGACACAGGGAGACGATCATCGTGATGCGCATCAAAACTTTGGCTCTTGCAGTTCTCACCCTCGGCGGCGCGACCCACGCCTTTGCGCAGGACGCGGCGCCGACGGCGGCCGCGCCCGCCACCGGCGCGGAAGTCACGCCCGCCGCGACCGGCGGCGAGGTGATGCAGCCCCCCGGCGTCGTGGGCGCCGAGATCGCGCGCCTGCCGCCCGTCCACAAGCCGCACTGGGAGTATGGCTTCGACCTCGACGCGGTGCGCGTCCAGAGCCAGTTCACCGCCTACCTCGCGGCCCAGTGGAACTACATGCTGAAGCCCTTCGACACCATGCTCGGCGTCGCGATGAGCGCCACGCCCCAGACGGTCAAGAAGGCGTACGTGGGCGGCAAGTCGGAGACGGCGCTCTACACCTGGGGCCTCGACGCGCGGCAGGACTTCCTGAATGAGGGCGCATTCTCGCTCGGCGCCTCGCTGGTTCTGGGCAGCGGCGTCGCCTATGTCCGCGAGCACGATGTGGCCAAGCCGACCGTGATCCACGGGATCTCGATCCGCCATGTCGAGCCCGGGGTCTACGGAACCTTCGTGTCGTACAAGAGCGTCGAGGTCGGCGCCACGGCCGGCTTGAGCCTCGTCATGGTCGACGACACCATCAAAGAGATCAAAAGCGCGGACCTGACCTCGGTAGTCTTCGGCTTCACGTTCCGCGAGCGGCGCACGATGTGAGCGGCCGGGTCAGTGGGACGCGCGATGGCCACAGAGACCCCCTCGGACGAGGACCTCTTAGAAGCGTATGCGCGCGGCGATTTCGCCGCGTTCGACGCGTTCTACCGGCGCCACGCCGGATTGCTGCACCGCGTCCTCCTCGTCCGCCTCCGGTCTCGCGCCGATGCCGACGAGGCGCTCCAGGAGGTTTTCCTCCGCCTGCACCGCCACGTGCACGGCTACGACCGGAGCCGCGGCGGCTTGAGCTGGGTCGTCACCATCGCGCGAAACGCCGCGATCGACGTGCTGCGCCGCCGCAAGCCGCAAGCGCCCCTCGACCCCGAGGCCCTGCCGGCGCGCGCGACCGCCGAGATCCAGCTCGCGGCGCGCCAGGAGCTCGAAGCGATGCTCGCCCGCCTTTCGCCCGCGGAGCGGTCCCTGATCGAGCGCCGGCTCCTCGACGACGAGGACTACGCGGCGCTCGCGCCCGACCACGGCGGGTCGCCGGCGGCGGCAAGGCAGAAGGTGTCGCGGTTGCTGCGGCGGCTGCGGGGCTGACCTCGCGCCGGGACTCAAGCCGCGCGCGCCGCAACCAAGGCGCTGAGCTTGTCCACGCCCCGCGTGTAAACGAGCAAGGCCGCGACCGCCGCCACCGTCCAGCTCAGAAGCTCGCGCCAGAAATCGGGTCCGCGGCCACTCGCCAAAGCGAGCAGCGCCCCAGACGCCGCCGTCCACGCCACATAGGCGCCGAAGTGCCGCGTCACGATCACCCGAAAGAGGAGCGGACGGCAGAGGACCCGGAGCGACAGCACCGGCACCGCCGCGAACAGCACCCCGCAGATGGCGGCGCAGCCGATCATCCCCGTGCGC
>JAYVWD010000732.1:0-10461 GCA_043786345.1 Pseudomonadota bacterium | reverse complement strand
TTTTGACGGGAACGCCGGCCTTGACCGTCAGCGCTTCGCCCGTCGGCAGGGTGACCGCGGTATCGACCGGCAGCGCGTACCCGGACTCGATGAGCTGTGAGCAGGCCGCCGGCGACGGGCAGATGCCCTGCGCCTGGAGCTTCTTCGCAACGCCGCCGGCGAAGGCCGCGGCCTTCTCGCGGTAGATCGCCGACTGGCGGAAGCGGTTCGCGTCGAGGCCCAGCTCGTTCGACAGGATGTAGGGCGCGAGGAGCTGAACGGTCAGGCGGCTGGTCGCGCCGTATTCCAGCACGAAGGCCGAGGCCACCGCGTTGAGCTTGAGCCCGAGATCCTGGCGCTTGCCGTCCTTGTCGAAGCCGGAGCGCGCCGTCACGTGGTTGTACGGTAGCCGGAGGCGCACCACGTTCTGCGGCAGCGTCTGCCCTTCGCCGATCGCGGCGTAGTAAGGCGGCGTCGACACTTTGCGCCGCCGTTCGCGTTTCGTCTTGGCCGGCCGGCGGGGGCCATTGAGCGAATTGTCGGGCATCTCCGCCCGCGCCCGTTCCGGGCCGGCCGCCAACAACGCCGCGAAAATTGCGGCCGCACTCCACAATGGTCTGAGCATCTCGTCGACTCCGGGGCTTTAGTCCGGGCCAGTGTAGGTTGGTTCAATCCCAGCACAAAGCACTGTTTTCCGGGTTTGCGCCAAACCGGCGGCGCCTAAGCCCAGGCCGCCGCGGGCCGATACCTGCTCCAGGGGCGGTTCCCGCGCCTCAGAATCCGCAATCCAGGATCGCACCATGAAAAACCTCGTCCTCTTCGTGCTCCTCGCGCTCCCGGCCGCGTGCAAAAGCGGCGACGGCGCGCCCGGCGACGCCGCCGCGCTCAAGTCGTCGCCGGACGCCGCCGGCGAGCCGCTCCTCGTCTGCCTCCCGCGCGACGGCGGCTCGCCGAAGCTCGAGCTCGAGATCTTCCCGACCGGGTTCGACCCGCAGCGCGGCACGACGGTCGAGGTCTTCGTCCATCGCAGCAACGTCGCCGGCGTCGACGAGGTGCCGCTGAGCGGCCACGGCGAGCTGAACGACGCGAGCCTCGACGTGCTGTTCGACCAAGGGCGGCTGACGGCCGTGGCCGAGACCGCCGGCAGCGCCGGCCGGACTTACGTGGGCGACCTCGAGGTCGGGGACGGGGAGCCCCGCGGCGTCTCCTGCAAGTAGGCGCACGCCTCAGGCGCGCACGCAGCGCACCAGGGTCTCGCGGCTCACCGGCTTGGTGACGACGGCATCGAAGCCCGCCTTGAGGCAGCGCTCGATTTCGCCCGGCATCGCGTGGGCCGTGAACGCGACGATGCGCCCGAGGTAGCCGAGCCCGCGCAGCCGCCCGAGCGCCTCGATGCCGCCGACGATCGGCAGCCGCAGGTCCATGAGCACGACGTCGAACCGGCCGCCCGGCACGCATTGGACGGCGTCGAGCCCGTCGCCGACGACTTCGACGCACGCGCCGGCGTCGCGGAGGATGAGCCCGAACAGCTCCTGGTTGTCCGGCTCATCCTCGACGAGGAGGATCCGGAGGCCGGCGAGGGACGCCTTGCCGGCGGGGGGCGGCGCCGCGCACGTGCCGGCGGGGGGCCCGGGCACGCCGTTCGCGAGGTGGACGCGAAACCAGCTCCCTTCGGCGGGGACGCTCCGGACGAGCTCGACGTCGCCGCCGAGCGCGGTGGCGAGGCGCCGCGCCAGGGCGAGCCCCAGGCCAGAGCCCCGCGGGTGCGCGTGGCCTTCGGCGCCGACCCGGGAAAACGCTTGAAATAGGCGGGTTTGCGCCTCCAAACCGATGCCGACGCCGGTGTCCTCGACGTCGACGACGAGCCCACCCGCGGCGGCGCCGGTGACCGTCACCGTGACCTGCCCCGCGGGCGTATACTTGACGGCGTTCCCGATGACGTTCAGCAGGATTTGCCGGGCGTGTCCGGCATCCGAGGTGATCCGGCCCGGGACCGCCCCGGTCACCAAAATGCGCAGATCGAGGCTTCGTTGGGCGGCCAGCGCCTCGAGCGTCGAGACGACGTCGCGCACCAGCTCGAGCGGGCTGAAAAGGTCCGAGCGCACCGCGAGCTTGCCGCTCTCGACGGCGGCGAGGTCGAGGATCCCGTCGATGAGCTGGAGGAGGTGGCGGCCGTTGCGGAGGATCCGCTCATGGTAGCTCGCCTCCGGTCCGACGGCCTTCGACCGCGCCAGAAGCTCGGCGAAGCCGAGGATCGCCGTGATCGGGGTCCGGATCTCGTGGCTGACGTTGGCGAGGAAGTCGCTCTTGAGGCGGCTCGCCTCCTCGGCGGCGTTCTTCGCGCGCTCGAGTTGCTCGGCCCGATGCGTCTCGGTCATGTCCCGCGCGACGAGCACCCAAAGGTTCGTCGCGGCGCGCGGCTCGACGGCGACCGAGCCGCTCAGGCCGAAGATCCGCTCCCGGCCGTCGGCCAGGCGGACGGAGACGAGGCGGTCGCGGAAGGTCCCGTCGAGGTCGAGGCTCGTTTTCAAGGGCTCCCACGAGTCGCCGAGGATCGCCGCGACGTTCAGCCCCTGGATCGCCGCGCGCGGCCGGGCGAGCGCCTCGACGACCCCCTGGTTGACGCTGACGATCGTGCCGTCCTCGCTCGTGACGATCAAGAGCTCGGGGATCGCGTCGACGACGCGCTCCATGTAGTCCTTCGAGACCGTCGTATAGGCGAGCTCGGCCGCGAGCATGTTGACGCCGAGCGACAAGGCGTCGATCTCGTCGCCGGCCACGGAGATCGGCAGGCGCACGCCGGGCTCGCCCGCCGCGAGGCGCGCGATCGCGACGAGCAGGTCGTCGAACCGGCGGCGCGGGACGATGATCGAGGACTCGTCGCTCACCGGAAACTCCGCAGCCAGGCGCGGGCATGCAGCTCATTGTTGAACAGGCGGATGGGAATGCCCGGTTTGGCGATGCGGAAGTAGATGTTCCCCATCATCCGGCCGAGAGGGTTTGCCTGGACAAGCAAGGCCAGGGCGGTGAAGGCGTCGAGGAGCCGGCGCCCGCTATAGAGCCGCCGCGCCTCGGGCGACAGCGGCACCGCGACACTGACGTCGACGAGGATCGGGCGGACGACGCCCCCGCCGGCCCTGGTCGCCGCGTCGAGGTTCGTTTCCGCGTCCTCGACCGACTGCAGAAGGCCCGCAGCGATCCGCACCTCGACGATTCCGTCGGGGGCGAGGCGCACGGTGGCAGTGCGGGTCGCGAATCCAATGCCCTGGTCCATCGGGGGAATATAGCATAATGTGGCCGGGGTGACGACCTCATGAGCCTTTCCGCCCCGCCACTGCCCGTGACCTCGGTAAGGGGCCTCTCATAAGTACCGCGAGGCCGCGCGCCGGCCCCTTTCACGGAGGGATCGCCCAAGCCGCCTACGCCGCTTCTGCGCGCGCTCGTTTCGCGCCGCACGTTCTCGAACGGCGCCGCCAGCGCCCTGTGGGTCGCGGGCGGCGCCCGCGCCTTTGCCGGCGCCGACGACCAGGTCCGGGTCTCGATCGTCGGCGCCGGAATCGGCGGCCTGACCGCCGCCTTAGCCCTCGCGGATGCCGGCGTGGCGGCGACGGTCTTCGAGGCCTCGGACCACGTTGGCGGCCGTATGCGCTCGGAGCGTGGATGCTATTGGCCTTCGCGACGGCGGAGCACCCCGCGGTGCGCCGCGCCGCACCGGCGTTTCTCGAGCGCCTCGAACCAGTGTTTCCCGGAGCGAGCGGCCTTTGGAACGGCCGGGCCTCGCAGTCTCTGGCGCACCGCGACCCGAACCTGGGTCTCAGCTATTCCAATTGGCGGGTCGGGCAATATCAGCGGCTGGCCGGCTATGAGCGGGTGCCGCAGGGGAACGTTTTTTTGCGGGCGAGCACTGTTCGACGGACTACCAGGGATATATGGAAGGGGCGGCGGCGGAGGGGGCGCGGGCGGCTGGGGAGGTTTTAGCGGGGCTGGATCAGAGGTCGCGTTTGGCCAGATGAAGCCACGTCAGAAGTACGACGGCGACGCCGTAGCCGAGGCTGACGATCGTCATCGAAGCCGTGGGATCGAAGGTCGCGCCGGTCCCGGGCCAAGGGACGAGCGAGCCGAGGCTGGTGAACGGCAGGTAGTCGCGCCACTTCTCGAAGCCATAGTGGCCGAGGGTGAAGCCGAGCAGCGGCTCGGCGGCGATCGGCCATAAAAAGAGGACCGCCAGCGCCGGCACGGGACGCCGCATCAGGGCCGCCGCGAGCACCGCGCAGCTCAGAAAAACCAGGCCATAGAGCGCGAACCCGAGCTCGACGCGCAGCGCCGAAGCGAGGTCCCAGGCGCCGCTCGGGGCGGCATGGCCGAGCGCCGCGGCCGTGAGCAGCGACATCGCCACGGCGACGAGGGTCAGGATCACGCTTTGCAGGAGCCACCCGAGGACCACGTCCCGGCGCTCCTGGCCGGCGATCACCTGGGCGCGCACGAGCTTGAGCTCCAGCTCGGCGCAGACGATCTGCACGGTGAAAAAAGCGGGGAAGTAGAAGAGCCAGCGCGCCAGCGCGGCGACCGTGCCCCAGGCCGTCGGCCGTTCGAACCAGAGCCCGAACGGCATCGGCTGGCCCTGGACGTCCATGTTCGTGAGGCGCGAGGCGGCGTAGCCAAGCAGGAAGACGCCGACCGCATGGAGCGCCGTGAACTTATAGAAGCTCCGATAACGCCCGAGCCGGGCGACGACGACGCGGATCATGCGGGGGCCTCGCTGCCGACGAGCTCGAGGTAGTGGCTTTCGAGGCTCGGCTGGCGGCGGGCCAGGTGCTCGAGGACGACCCCGCGCGACGCCAGCCGGGCGTTGAGCTCGCCAGGCGAAAGCTTGGCGTCATAAACCTCGAGCAGCGCGCCGCGCCGCTCGATCCGCGCCGCCGGCTCGAGGCTGCGCAACTGGCGCTCGAGGCCGTCGAGCTCCGCCGCCCCGAGCTCGAGCCACCCGCTGGTCGAGAGCACGCTCCCGATGGCGCCCGTCTTCAGCACCTGGCCCTCCTTCAGGATGGCGAGGTGGCTGCAGACCTTTTCGACCTCGTCGAGCATGTGGCTCGCCAGGATGACCGTGCAGCCATTGCGGGCGAGCCCGCTGATGATCGACCGGATCTCGTAGATGCCTTGGGCGTCGACGCCGTTGGTCGGCTCGTCGAGGACGAGCACCTCCGGCTTGCCGAGGAGCGCCGCGGCGATGCCGAGGCGCTGCTTCATGCCGAGCGAGAAGGTCTCGAAGGCCTGGGCGCGCACGTCCCAGAGTCCGACCGTCCGCAGCGGGTCGTCGGCGGCGCCGGCCGGCAGGCCTTTGACCGCCGCGATGACCGCCAGGTTGTCCTTGCCGGAAAGCCACGGATAAAAACAGGGCTGCTCGAGCAGCGCGCCGATGCGCCGGCGCTCGCGGGCACTCGCGCCCTGCCCGAACCACGCGTACCGGCCGGCGCCGGCGCGGATGGCGCCGAGCACGATGCCGAGCGTCGTGGTCTTGCCGCTGCCGTTCGGCCCGAGGAGCCCGAAAACCTGTCCGGGCGCGACCGCGAGCGTGAGGCCCTTGAGCACCAGCTTGCGGTCGTAAGTTTTCTGGAGGCCCTCGATCGTCAGGACGTCCGGCATCGTGAGTCCCCCGCCTGAACGGCTGAGTATAGAGCTGGGGCAGAATCCTTTCCAGCGGTGGTTGACTGCCTGTTTTCCACACACCCCTTAAAGCCACAAGTCGTTGATTTCATTAAAATATTCCGCCACGCGCGGGGGGACGTCCGCCGGCGCCAAGGACCTGCTAAAATCGAGGCAACCATGCAAATCTTCCAGACCGCTTATGGGGCTGCACGCAAATCGGGCATCCTGGAGTCCGCGCTCGGTCGCGAGGTCTTCCGGTGGGCCTATTTTCGGTACAAGCGCCACCTCGAGGACTCCTGCCACCACCTCGTCGCGCGTTTCGGGGCGCGGATCCGGCAGGGCCACGTGCTCGACGTCGGCGCCAACATCGGCTACACGGCGCAGCTGTTCGCACGGAGCCTCGCGCCCGGGTACAAGGTCTACGCCTTCGAGCCCGAGGCGTGGAATTACCGCCTCCTGGCGCAGGTCTCGGCGCGCGCCAACCGCACGGGCGCCGGTCAGGGCGCGATCGTCCCGGTGCGCAAAGTCGTCGGCCAGACCCGCGGAAACGCCCGCCTCGTCCTGAATCCGCGCCACCACGGCGACCACCGGGTCGCCCTGCCGCACGAGCTCGACGGGCGCGCGCCGGTCTCCGACGCGGTCGACATGGTCTCGCTCGACGAGTTCGTCGGCGCGGCGCCGCGCGCGATCGCGCCCATTTCCCTGATCAAGATCGACGTCCAGGGCTTCGAGGTCGCGGTGTGCCGCGGGATGAGCCAGGTGCTGACCGACAATCCGGCGGCGCTGGTCCTGCTCGAGCTCTCGCCCGCGAGCCTCGCGCATTTCGGGCACGCGCGCGGGGAGCTCCTGCGCTTTTTCGCCGAGCGGGGCCTACGGGTGGGCACCCTGAGCCGCGCCGGCGGGTTCGAGGAGCGGAACTACTGCACGCTGCCGGCCCTCGCGGGCCCCGGCGACTACGGCGACCTGGTTTTCTCGTCGGCCTTTTGACGATTTGGGGAGGGGCCTTGGCGAACGTGTCGAGCATCCGGAATTACATCTGCGACCTGCTCGCCCTCGAGGTGGCGCGGATCACGCGGTATTGCCAGGAGATCCTGCAGGTCGAGCCGCTGGCGCACGACGACGGCGTGCTGCTCGCCAAGCTCGGGCGGGGACCCGAGGCGGTCGTCGCCCGGGCCGGGGACCTGGGCGCGCGCGCCTTTTCCGAGGTCGCCGCCGCGGCGCTCCTCTTCGACGGCAACCTTAACCACGAGCTCGACATCCAGGGCCTGCTCGAGACCCTGAAGCCGCACCTCGCGCGGTCGACGCGGCTGATCTTCGTCACCTACAACAGCTACCTGCGCGGGATCTACCGGCTCGCGAACGCGCTCGGCTTCCGGCACGGCCCCCTGCCGACGACGTTCCTGACGCACCAGGACGTCGAGCAGGTCGCCCGGCTCTCGGGGTATGAGCTCGTCCGCATGCGCCCCGTCGCCTACGTTCCCTGGCGTTTGCTCGGCCTCGGGTCCTTCGTCAACAAGATCCTCCCGGCCGTGCCCGTCCTGCGCTGGTCGTCCCTCGCCACGATCACCGTCCTGCGCCCGGTGAAGCCGGAGACCCATCGGCTTTCGCTCTCGATCGTGATCCCGGCGCGCAACGAGCGCGGAAACATCGAGGCCGCCGTCAAGCGCCTGGCCTGCCTCGGGCGCCAGGGCATTCCTTATGAGGTGATTTTCGTCGAAGGCCACTCGCACGACGGCACTTGGGACGAGATCGAGCGGGTCCGTAAGGGCGCCGCGGCGAGCCCGCGGATCCAAGCCTGCCGGCAGAGCGGGAGCGGCAAGGCGGACGCGGTCCGGCTCGGCTTCGCCAAAGCGACGGGCGACCTCTTCACCATCCTCGACGCCGACCTGACGATGCCGCCGGAGCTGCTCGGCCGCTTTTACGAGGCCTACGCCTCGGGCCAGGCCGACTTCGTCAACGGCAGCCGGCTCGTCTACCCGATGGAAGACGACTCGATGCGGTTCATCAACAAGATCGGCAACATCTTCTTCGCGAAGGCGCTGAGCTACGTGCTCGACACCGCGCTCAGCGATTCGCTGTGTGGCACCAAGCTGATCTCGCGGCGCGACTACCTCCGTTTCCGCCGTTGGCGGGAGGACTTCGGCGACTTCGACCCCTTCGGCGATTTCGAGTTCCTCTTCCCGGCGGCGGCGCTAGGCCTCGGCGTCATCACCATCCCGATCCGCTACCGGAGCCGCACCTATGGCTCGACCAACATCCGGCGTTTCCGCCACGGCCTGCTGCTGCTCAAGATGACCGCCATCGGCCTGCTCCGGCTCAAGCTCGGAACGGTTCGGGGGATCGACGGGCCGGGCGCCTTGGCGTCGGCCGCCGAAGCCGCGGCGCTCGGCGGTCTCCGCCCTTGACCGTCTCGTCGTCCAGACGCTTCCGGTATGGCCTCGCGGCGATCACGGGCTTAGCCCTCGCGGTCCGCTGCTACCGCCTCGGCTCGCGCGGGCTGTGGCAGGACGAGATCTCGGTCTACCTCGAGTCGCTCAGCGGCCTCCGCCTGAGCCTCGATGGGCCGCTCGTCCACCTCCTGCACTACCTGGCGATGAGCCTGTTCCGCTCGAACGCGCTGGCGGTGCTGCATGCGCCGGGGGTCGTGCTTTCGGCGCTCGCCACCCCGTTCGTGGCGATGACGGCCCGCTTCGTCGGCGGCGGGCGCGCGGCGCTGCTGGCGGCGCTGCTCTATGCGCTCTCGCCCCTGGCCATTCACTACGGCCAGGAGGTCCGGCCGTATGCGACCCTGCTCTTCTGCGTCGCGGGCCTCTTCTACTTCTTTTTCGCCGCCTACTTTGACGGCGGCCGGCGCCGCTGGCTCGGATACGCGGCCTTCGCCGGCCTCGGCTGCGCGACGCATATGATGACGTTGACGCTCCTCGCGGGCCTGGGCGTCTTCGTCCTGACCGACACCCTGGTGGGCCGGCGGGCCTGGCGGCCCCTCGCCGCCTTCGCCGCGACGAGCGCGGCGGGGGCGCTCGCCGCCGTCTGGGTCTTCGGCCGGACGGTCGCGGAAGTCCTGCATACCGCGGGGCCCCTCGCGCTCACCGATTACCTGCGCACGATCGTCGCCTCGTTTGGGCCCGTGCACGTCTACTACCCGCTCTTTGCCCCGACGCTCGAGGCCTGGAGCATCGCGGCAGCCGCGCTCGCTATCTTCGGCCTCTTCGCGGTCGGCGTCGGCGTCGCGCTGCGCGGGCCGGAGCGTGAGCGGCGTGCCGCCCTGGCCTTCGCCGCGCCGGCGGCGGCGCTCGTCGTAACCGTGTTCGTCTATCTCGGGGAAAAAGGCGGCTGGACCTGGCTCCGGTACGTCCTTCCCCTCGTGATTCCCTACACGATTTTCGTGGCCAAAGGTTGGTTCTACCTGGGGCAGCGGGCGGCCCGCCCGTGGTGGTGGGGCGTCCTCGCTGCCGCGCTGCTTGGCTCCTATGGGGCGGGACTCGTGACGGCCGCAAAGCGGTATCCGGAGACCGCTGGCGTCACCTATCCGATCTGGACCGAGGACATCGCGAGCCTGGCGCCGACGCTCGATGGTGTGATGATCCTGCCGCGGAACCTCAAGACGCTCGCGGACCTCGACCTTCGGGCGCTCAACCTCTACCAATACTTCACCCGGGTCGACCTGCCGGTTTACGCGATCGACTCCGGAAAACTCTACGCGACCCAGATCTTGGCGGGCCCGGCGCCCGAACTTAGATATACCGTGATTGGCGCGCGGGTTCCGGTCCCACCCGGCAAGTACGCCGTCTTCGGCTTGGGTACGTTTCGGGACTGCGACCGCCTTACCGCCTCGTTCCCCGGATTTTCCGGGACCTCGGCCCGGCAGGGCCCGCTGACGTCGCGGCAGGTCGCCGTCTGCGAGTTCCGAGTGAAGGGCCCTTGAGCCCCGCGCGCCGGGCTGGCGTTTCGCCAATCGCGGAATTTTTACCCAGTAGTCCCGATAAGTTGCCAAAAAGAACTGAAACCCGCCGCGGCCCGGTCCGAGGAGACTGCCGTCATGCGCACCACCCTCGCCAAAACTCTTCTCGTAGTCCTGCTCGCGGCCCTACCAGCTTGCGTCTCGAGCTCCGAATTCGAACATCTGGAGCGCGCGGACGCGCTTCACCAGCTCGAGACTGCGCAGGCGAAGAAGCGCGTTCAGGCGCTCGAAACGGAGCTCGCGCAGACGAAGTCCGGGGCGGACGCGCTCGAGCAGCAGCTCGCGGCCCTCAACCAGTCGCTCGAAGACCGCAGCCGCGCCGTCGCCGAGCTCGAGGCGAAGGTCGCCCTCAAGGCCGCCGCGGTGACCGCCATCGAGGCGAAGCTCGCGCGGGTCCGGGCAGCGCTCGCCGGCCCGACGCTCGCGAAGGAAGCGGGGCGAAAAGCGCTGCTGATCGAGCTGATGGACTCGACGACCGTGCCCGCCGCGGACGAGCCGGCGCCCGCCGGCCCGCCGAAGCCCCCGGACGACGGCATCATCACGCACTGACCTACCGCCGGGCCTTCGGCAAAGGTCGGGCGCCGCCGGCAGCATCCCGCCCCGACCCGCGTGTCCTCTCCCGAAGCCTGGATGCTTCGGGAGGACCTCATGAAATTACTGATCACCACCGCCCTCGCCGCCTTCGCCGCCTTCGCCGCCACCGGCAGCGCCGCGCTCGGCGCCCCGCAGCCATATGCCGGCACGCTCTCGATCGTCGCCGACTTCGACGCCGTCGAGGGCTATGCGCAGGTCACCGGCCGGGCCGCCTACGCGATATTCGGGATCGTCGCCCACCGGACGCGCGGCGAGGCCCTCGACGAGCGCACGCGCCGGTT
>JAYVWD010000731.1:0-2625 GCA_043786345.1 Pseudomonadota bacterium | reverse complement strand
CGCGAGCACAAAGGCTATGTCTGGGCCGAGGCGATCGCGCAGACCGCCGGCGTCTGGGGCTCGATCTGCGACGCGGACTATTCGCGCACGCTCCGGCGGATCTCGCGGGATATGAGGGCAATGCTCGAAGCCGCGCCCTGACTCAATGGCGCAGAAAGCGCCGCTTGAGCTCGAGGATGCGGCGCACGGAGCGGTCGAGGCGCTCGAGGGAGAGGCGTTTTTCGCGGACGGCCGTCTCGAGGGCGGTGACGGCCTCGAGCTGCTTCGCCGGATCCCAGGCCATGAGCAGCAGGTCCACGTCGGCGTCCACGGCCAGGAGCACCATGTCGCGGACCGAGTAGCGGTCCGAGATCGCCTTCATCTTGAGGTCGTCGGTGACGATGACCCCTTTGAAGCCGATCTGCTGGCGCAGCAGCTTGATCGCCTTCGCCGAGACCGAGGTCGGGAAGATCGGGTCGATGGCCGGCACGAGCACGTGGCCGACCATCACCGCCCCGACCTCGTCCTTGAGGCTCGCGAACGGCAGGAGCTCGTGGCCGAGGAGCTGCGCCACCGTCCGGTCGAGCACGGGCAGCCGCTGGTGCGAGTCGGTGTGCGTCAGGCTCAAATTAGGGAAGTGTTTACCAGTGGTTATGACGCCGTGCGCGGTCATGACCCGGACGTAGTCGGCGGTGATCCGGCTCACGGTCGCCGGGTCGTTCCCGTAGCTCCGGTCATAAATGAAACTTTGTTTGTCGTCGGTCAGGTCCAGCACCGGGGCCAGGTTCATGTTGAACCCGAGGTCCTTCAGGCGCTCGGCGATCTCGCCGGTCGCGCGCGCCAACAGCTTCTTCGCCCGCTCCGGCGCGAAGTCGTAGAGCTTCCCGAGCGTGCGCGCGCTGTGCTTCATCAGGCCGAAGTTCGTCAGCGTGCCGACGCGGCTCACGTGCCCGCCCTCCTGGTCCACGGCCGCCAGCATCGGCACGCCGGTGCGGATCACGGCGTTTTCCTGGAGCTGCGTCATGAACAGGCGCGCCTGCTCCTCGGTCTGCAGGTTGCGCTCGAAGAAGATGATGTTGCCGAAGGCCCCCGCCGCCAGGTGCTGCGCGAACTCCGGCGTGAGCGCGAGCCCCTTCGCGTCGACCATGAACATCTGGCCGATCTTCTCGCGCAGCGTGAGCGTCTGCAGCTTGCCGCGGACCCAACCGTCGCCCGGCAGGTCGTCGAGCTGCACGTCCTCTTCCGTCTCGCTCGTGACGGCGGCGCCCGTCCCGCTGGCGAGAACGAGCCAGGAAGCGATTGCCGTGACGATTGCGGTAGCCCGCATCCCGCGCCGCATGGAAGGTGGCCTCCCCGTTTGGTTTCGGGAGGCTCATCGGCCCTATCGGCGGGACGCTTCAGTGCTTTTTACAAGCCTGCCTTGGGCGCGGGCGCAAAAAGCGGGGGAAAACGCCGTCAATCCCAGGGCAAGTCGGGGCCGTCGCTGGCGCGGACGACGGGGAAGAGGCTCGCGCCGGCGCCCGGCCGCGGCGTCACGGCGAGCTCATAGCCCAGGGCGTCGAGCACCTGCCGCATGCAGTCCAGCTGGACGCTCGGCTTGTTCTTCTCGAGCTGGTAGACGAAGTTGAGCCCGACGCCCGCGACGTCCGCGAGCTGCTGCTGCGTGAGGCCCATCGCCTTGCGGCGTTCTCTGACGAATAAACCGAGGTCCATCGCCTTCCGTCCCCTCTTGCTCATTTCTTACGGAAATACTTGATCGCGACCGGGAAGATCGACAGCAGTCCGAGCAACCCGAACGTCACGAAGATCCTGACCTTGACGTCGTCCGGCAGGTCGAGCTTGCCGCCGGCGATGATCGGGTCGATGAGCTTGCAGCCCGTCTCCCCGAGGTAAACATACACGAAGGTGCCCGGCAGCATCCCGATCCAGGACGCGAGGGCGTAGTCCTTGAACTTGATCGGCGTCAGGCCGGAGGCGTAGTTTAGGCCGTTGAAGGGGAAGACCGGCATCAGGCGGGCGAAGAGCATGTAGGAGAAGCCGTTGCTCTCGACGCTGCTCTTGAACTTGTTGAACCAGGCCTGCTTGCCGAGGAAGGATTCGACGGCGTCGCGGGCGATGTAGCGCGCGATCAGGAAGGAGAGGATCGCGCCCGTCGTCGAGGCGAGCGAGACGATCAGCGTCCCCCAGCCCGCGCCGAACGCAAGGCCCGCGAGGAGCGTCACGATGGTGCCCGGGATGAAGGCGACGCAGGCGACCACATAGATCAGGAAGAAGACGATCGGGCCCCAGACGCCCCACTCGTCCAGATGCTGCTGGATGCTCGCGCAGGAGGGGATGTCTTTCGCGAAGGTCCGGAGCGCGAGCACCATGGCGGTCAGGAGGATCACGCCGATCACGAGGCGCCTGTATTTGGCGAAGCCAGCCTGCTTCTCAGTCATCGTGAAGCCCGTTCAATGGGAGTAGGGCCTATTTTCGCACAGGCTGGTTCGCGAGTCACTCCCCGGGCGTAAGAGTCACCCCGGCGGCCGTGATGAAATCGAGCTTGGCGCCGTCGACCTTCCAGCTCAGCGTTGAGAAAGGCTTGTCGTCTTTGAGCAGCGGAACCTCGTAAGAGCCCGCGGCGCCCTCGGCGAGCGGCCCGCCGCA
>JAYVWD010000730.1:0-3186 GCA_043786345.1 Pseudomonadota bacterium | reverse complement strand
GATTGGGCCCTCACCCATTCCGGAGTAAAATGAAGCGACCCTTCCCTCCCCCTTTCCTTCGGGACTGCATGCGCTACATCGCCGAAAAAGCGGTGCCGCTCGCCCTCGAGCGCGCCTGGGACGTATTCAGCGACACCGACCACCTCAACCGGTTCGTCGGCTTGCCGCCCGTCCTCGGCTCGGACCAGGTTGCCGGCGTCAAGCGCACCGCCACCGCCCGCGTGATGGGCCTCAAGGTCGCGTGGATCGAGAACCCGTTCGAATGGGTCGAAGGCCAGTACTGGTCGATCACGCGCGAATACACGCGCGGCCCGGTGGCCCTGGTCGTCGGCCGGATCGAGTTCGTCGCGATCGGCACCGGCACGCTGATGCGCTTCGTCGCCGACGTGAGGCCGCGCAACGTCCTGACGACGCCGATCGCGGCGCTCGTCGCCTGGCGCACGGTCCATGGTTTCGGCAAATACGTCGCGCAATACCTCGCCAAGTGCGAGGGCGGCGAGCTGCGCCGGGAATTCCAGCTTCCGGCGCGCACCGGCCCGGCCCCGACCCGCGCGCCGACGAACACGGCCGAGCTCACCGCGATGCTCAACCGCATCATCGAGGCGCGCCCGACCCACGAGACGCTGCTCCGCAAGTTCGAGGACCACCTGCTCCATGCCGGCGACGACGAGGTGCTGCGCATGCGGCCCTATCAGCTCGCCGCGGACTGGCGCGAGGGCCGCCAAGAGGTGCTCGAGTTCTTCCTGCACGCGACCAAGGTCGGCCTCCTGCGCCTCGACTGGGAATTGATCTGCCCGTACTGCCGGGTCCCGAAGGCCGAGTTCGGCTCCTTGCGCGAGGTGACGCCGACCTACCACTGCGACCTGTGCGGCATCAATTACGTGACCGACCTCGAGGAGGCGACGGAGCTCCGCTTCTCGGTGGTCGCCGAGGTCCGGGCCGCGGAGGACGCGGTCTTCTGCCTGGGCTCCCCCGCGAAGACCCCGCACGTCGCCGCCCAGCAGTTCGTGCGGGCCGGCGAGGACCGCAAGGTGAAGGTGCGCCTCGAAAGCCGCGCTTACCGCGTGCGCGCCGTGCGCCTCAACCGCGACTGTCGCTTGAAGCCCATGACCGCGCTCGACTCCGAGTCGCAGGCGAGGGTCGACATCGCCTTCGCCGACCACGGCTGGTCCTCGGCCGAGATCCCGTTCGGCCCCGGCGAGGTCGAGTTCAACCTGCGGAACCACGCGGCGGAGGACCGCCTGTTCGTCGTCGAGCGCGTCGGCCCGGACCCGTTCGCCGTGACCGCCGCCGAAGTGACGACGATGCAGGAGTTTCGCGACCTTTTCAGCGCCGAGGTCCTGGCGCCCGGGCAGCAGATCGGCGTGCGCAGCCTCTGCGTGCTCTTCACCGACTTGAAGCAGTCCACCGAGCTTTACGAGGCCGTCGGCGACGCCACCGCCTTCGGCCGCGTGCACCGGCACTTCGACTTCATCACCGCCAAGGTGAGCGAGCACCGCGGGGCCGTTATCAAGACGATCGGCGACTCGGTGATGGCCGTCTTCCCGACGCGCCACGGCGCCGTCGCCGCCGCGCTCGAGCTCCAGCGGCAGCTCCCGCGCTTCAACGCCGAAAACGCCTTCGTGCCCCCGCTCGTCCTCAAAATGGGCCTCCACTTCGGCGCCGCGATCGTGGTGAACGCCAACGGCAAGTTCGACTACTTCGGCCGCACGGTGAACATCGCCGCCCGCCTGCAGACGCACAGCGTCGGCAACGACGTCGTGATGACCGACGAGGTCATCAGCGACCCGGGCGTGCGGGCGCTGCTCGAGGAGGCCGGCGGCGTCGAGGCCGCCGTCGAGACGAGCCTCAAGGGCTTCGAGTCGAAGATGAAGCTCTGGCGCATCCAGGCGCGCCCTTTGGCGCGCGCCGTCGGTTGACCGGCCTGCCGGTTCCTCGTAGAGTTTGCCGTGGAGCCGGGGAGACGCCGTGACCGCCAGAGAAATCCTTATTCTATTCGTTGTGTTGCGCCTGATTCAGCAGGTCGCCGAGCGCAGCCTCGCGTGGGTCAACCGGCGCTACTGGCTCGATGCGAGCCGGCAAGCGGCCGCCAAAAAAACCCTCGGCATCGGCGACGCCGATTTCGCGCGGACCGTCGCCTACTCCGAAGACAAATTCCGCTTCGCCACCTGGGCTAGCTGGGTCGGGCAGATGATCACCCTCATTTTCCTCGCCTGGGGCGGGCTCGGCGCCTGCGAACGCGCCGCCCGCGTCGCCGCGCCGGACATGGGGCTCGGCGACGTCGCCGCCGGCGTCCTCTTCTTCGGCCTGATCGGCCTGCTCTCCACCCTCGTCGGCCTGCCGTTCGAGGCCTACCGGACCTTCGTCATCGAGCAGCGCCACGGCTTCAACCGCCAGACCGTCAAAGGCTTCTGGCTCGACCGGCTGAAGGGCCTCGGCTTGGCCGTGCTCCTCGGCGCCCCGCTCCTCGCGCTCATCCTGTGGATCATGAAGGCGGCCGGCGACCTCTGGTGGCTCTGGGCCTGGATCGCGATGAGCGGTTTCAGCCTGTTTACGGCCTGGGCTTACCCGACGTTTCTCGCGCCCCTCTTCAACAAATTCTCGCCCGTCGAAAACGGCGAGCTCAAGGACCGCATCCACCAGCTCGCCGACCGCATCGGCTTCCGCACCGCCGGCATCTTCGTCATGGACGCCTCCAAGCGCTCGAGCCATGGGAACGCCTATTTCACAGGGGTTTTCGGGAAGAAGCGGATCGTCCTCTTCGACACCCTGGTCACCGCGATGGCGGCCCCCGAGGTGGTCGCGGTGCTGGCGCACGAGCTCGGGCACTTCAAGCTCCACCACGTCCGCTGGGGCGTCCTGCGCGGCATCCTGATGACCGGCGTCACCTTTTTCCTTTTGAGCCGGGCGCTGCCTCTGACCAGCTTTTACCGGGCCTTCGGCCTGGACGACGTGTCCAACCACGGCGCGCTGATCGTCTTCGGCCTGTGGTTCGGCGTGCTCGACTTCGTGATCTCGCCGGTGAGCAACTGGATCTCGCGCAAGAACGAGTTCGCCGCCGACCGCTTCGCCCGCGAGCACGCCGGGGGCCCCCGGGACTTGAGCGCCGCCCTGCTCAAGCTCCGCGAGACGAGCCATGCGATGCCGATCACGCACCCGGTGTTCTCGGCCTTTTACCTTTCGCAC
>JAYVWD010000729.1:0-11289 GCA_043786345.1 Pseudomonadota bacterium | reverse complement strand
CGCCGAACCCGCCGCCGCCGAACCCGCCGCCGCCAAACCCGCCGCCGCCGAACCCGGGCAACCGCGACGCGCAGATGAAGCAGCTGATGGCACGCCGCTCGCACCGCATGTGGCACTTCCTTTGGCACGGTATCCGGAACGCCTGGCCGTCGCTCACGATTCAGCAGAAAAACCAGGTTCGTCAAGGCCTCGGTCAGGCCTGGGGCCGGAGCGACAACGAGACGACGAACAACCCGAGCCCGACCAAGGGCGAGGAGTTCCTCCACATGCACCGCGGCATGCTCATCGTGCTGCAGCAGTGGCTCGGCAGCTCCATGTACGAGCGTTGGCCGGTGCCGCCGGGGCCGCAGGACGGGAACTTCCCCGTGCCGAACGGCAACACGTTCCAGTCGAACTCCGAGTACCAGCAGCGGATCCTTCCCTGGCACCAGCAGGCGATCAACCAGCAGTTCCTGAAGACGACGTCCCTCGGCCAGTACGGCGAGTGGCTCGAGTCCAACATCCACAACGCGATGCACATGCGCTGGGCCGACCAGAACAAGGCGCAGAACGAAGGCATGTCGGACATCTTCCAGCAGCCGCAGGCGAGCTGGGACAACCCGAACAACGACTTCCTCGGCTCGACGTACTCCTCGCACGTCAACCCGATCTTCTACCGCCTGCACGGCTACATCGACGACCGGGTCAACGGCTGGCTCCAGGCCAACAACTTCAACCGGATCGCGGAAAACTGCGGCGGCCAGCCGGGCTGCTACCAGTGGCAAGGGATCTGGGACGGACCGCTGCCGGCGGCGGGCGCGCAATCCGCGTTTCCGCAGCTCGGGATGGGCCCGGTCGGCGCGGGCGCCGTGCCGCAGGCGGCGCCGGTCGCGCCGTCGCAGGCGCAGCTCGCGACGCACGACCACGGGTTCGACCCGGAGGCGTTCGCGGCGCTGCCGAAATCCCTGAAGCGCGCGCTTCAGGAGAACTCGAACATGTTCCCGGTCGGAACGGGCGCCCTACCGTTGGGCTCGGGCGACTGACTATTTGGTTTTCGTCGGGCACTGGCCCAGGTCGAGCACGCGCACGTTCGTCAGACCGCGGAAAGGCACGCGGGAGACGAAGGTGAGCGTGACCGTCTCAGTCAAGGTCAGGTTGCATACGTTCTGAGAGTCGATCACCTGGGCGCGCGTCATCACGACGCGCGCCTTTGCTTTGAGCGCGCCGCCGGCCTGGCGGGCCTCCTCGAGGAGCGCCGTCACGCCCGCGCAGGATTCCGCGGCCGTATTCTGGCCGACCTGCGGGAAGTGCGTGAGCGCGGTGTAGGCATTGAGGTCCGGCAGGCGCAGCTCGAGGTCGCCGTTCACGGGGAAGGCGGCGTCGGGGCGGGCCGGGACGCAGGTCAGGGTGTCGGCCGTGACCGCGGGTTTGAGGTCGTCGAAGGTGCGGTCCGAGAGCACGAGGGTCGCGGCAAGGCTCACCAGGGTCAGGATAGGCATATTGACGGTCCTCCAGGGGAAAGGGGGCCTCCAAACCACATCTTACCCTGAAACGGCAACCGTTTTCCTGGAACCCCCTGACAGGGTTCGGCCATTTCCCCTTGAAACTGCGGAGGATTGCGGTTGAGGGCGCCCGGCCCTTGGGGGTAGCTTACGCCTCATGATGAGAGGCAAGGATGCAGGCAGGGTGGTCGTGGTCGGCGGCGGATTGGCGGGGAGCCTTCTGGCGTACCGCCTCGTCGCCCAACGTCCGGACGTGGACTTGGTCGTGCTCGAGGCGGGCGTCACGCTTGGCGGCGACCACACCTGGTCGTTTCATGAGGCGGACCTCAGGCCGGCCTCGTACCAGGGCGCCGTGCTCGATCCGGGCTTCGTGAGGCCGCTCGCGAGCGCCAGCTGGGCCGGGCACGAGGTGCGCTTTCCCGAAGGGGCGCGCCAGCTTCGCGGCGGCTACCACGCGATCCGCTCGCGCGACCTCCGCGTGAAGCTCGCGCCCCTCCTCGGCAGCCGGCTCCGGCTCGGGGCGCGCGTGGCGACCTTAAGCCCGGGCGGCGTGACGCTGGAGGGCGGCGAAACCTTATCGGCCGCCTGCGTCGTCGACGCCCGCGGGTCGGCCGCGTTCGGCGCGGCGTGCGCCTGGCAGACGTTTTTCGGCGTGTTTCTGCGGACGGCGGCGGACCATGGGCTCGCCCGGCCGCTGCTCATGGACGCGACCGTGCCGCAGCGCGGCGGGTTCCGTTTCCTCTACGTGCTGCCGTTCGGGCCCCGCGAGCTGCTGGTGGAGGACACGCGGTATGCCGCGAGCGCCGCGGTGGACGAGGCGGGCGCCCGGGAGTTTCTGCCGGGCTACCTGCGCCGCCTCGGCATCGAGGGCTACGAGGAAACCGGCTCCGAGGCCGGCGCGCTGCCGATCCCGCTGCTCGCCGCCGCGCGGCCGGCCGCGGTTCCTGGAACCGTCGCCGTCGGCGTCGGCGCCGGCCTCTTCCAGCCGACGACCGGCTATTCGGTGCGGGCGGCGGCGCTGGCGGCCGCGCTGTTCACACAGCGCGCCTCGGCGTACGGCTTGGGCGGGCTGGCGGGGGTCTTCGACGACTACGCCGCGGCGCGCTGGCGCGACGGCGCGTTCTACCGGCGCCTCAACAACATGCTCTTCATGGCCGCGGCGCCCAGCGAGCGCTGGCGGGTCATGGCTAAATTCTACCGGCTCGACGAGCGCGTCGTGTCCCGCTTCTACCGCCAGGAGCTCACGGCGATCGACCGCCTCAAGATCCTGTCCGGACGGCCGCCCGTGCCGATCGGACGCGGCCTTAGGGCCTACTTCGCGAGGTCCGCCCGTGCATGACAGCCCCCCGGAAATCCACTGTCGGGAGGCGGGGTTGCCGCTCGCTGGCGAGCTGGGCCGGTTGCTCGGGCCCGAGGGCGCGGCACCCGGCGTTAGCCGCGCGCTCGAGCGCGTGCTCGTGGCGCCGGCGCGGGACCTCGCCTCGCGCCCGAGCAAGCAGTTCCGGGCGCGCCTTCTGCACCTCGCGCACCGGATCGCGGCGCGGGGGCGGGAGCCGGACGGGCGCGCCGCGGCGCAGCTCGCCCGTTGCTCCGAGGCGATCGAACTCCTGCACGCCGGCTCGCTGATCGTCGACGACATCCAGGACGGGAGCGCCGTCCGGCGCGGCGCGCCGAGCCTGCACGAGCGTTACGGGCTGGCGCCGGCGCTGTGCACGGGCAACTGGCTCTATTTCTGGCCGCTGCGGCTCCTGTCCGAGCTCGGCCTCGAGCCGGCCGCCGAGGCGCAGGCCTACCGCATTTACCATGAGGCCGTCGAGCGGGCGCACTACGGCCAGGCGCTCGACTTAAGCGTCAAAGTCGACGCCCTGGCGCAGGACGAGCTGCCGGCCGTATGCCGCGCCGTCCTCGAGCTCAAGACCGGGGCGATCACGGCACTCGCGATGGCGCTCGGCGCGTTGATCGCCGGCGCCGACGCGGCCGGGCTCGCCGAGATGCAGGCGTTCGGGCGGGTCTTCGGCTGCGCGCTGCAGCAGCTCGACGACCTCGGCAACCTCAACGGGCAGGTCGACCCGGGCAAACGGTTCGAGGACGTGCTGCAGCGAAAACCGACCGGCGTCTGGGGCTTCGCGGCGCGCGCGATGACGCCCGAGCGCTTCGCGCGCTTCCGCGCCGAGGCCTTGGCGCTGCCCGTGGGCGGCGACGAGCTCCTCGGCGCGCTGCGCGCCGAAGGCTTCTTCGCGGCGGCGGCCGCCGACTCGCGCGGCGAGCTCGACGCGGCGTTCGCGCGCCTGGACTCCCACTACGATCTGGCGCCGGACGCGCCGGTCCGGGCCGAGCTCCGGGCGGTCGCGGAAAGGCTCGTGTATGCATACGGTTGACGGCGCCCGGCGGCCGGAGCGGGCGGCGGTGATCGGCAGCGGCTTCGGCGGGCTGGCGGCGGCGATCCGGCTGCAGGCGGCGGGCTTCGACACCGTGCTGTTCGAGGCCTTGGACAAGCCGGGCGGGCGCGCCTACGTCTTCGAGGACGAGGGCTTCACGTTCGACGCGGGGCCGACCGTGGTGACGGCGCCGGAGTGCCTCGACGAGCTCTTCGCGCTCACGGGAAAGGCGACCAAGGACTACGTCGAGCTGCTGCCGGTGACGCCGATGTACCGCCTGTTCTGGGAGGATGGCGAGACCTTCGACTACGCCGCCGACGAGGCGGGCCTGCTCGCCGAGATCGCCCGCCTCGCGCCGGGCGACGTCGCCGGCTACAAGGAGTTCTTCGCCTATGCGACCGCGGTCTACCGCGAGGGCTATGAAAAGCTTTGTCACGTGCCGTTCGAGCACGCCTCCGACATGGTGCGCGTGGCGCCAAAGCTTCTGCGGCTCAAGGCCTGGAAGTCGGTTTACGCCACCGTTTCCCGGTACATGGAGAGCGAGAAGCTGCGCCAGGCCTTCAGCTTCAACAGCCTGCTCATCGGCGGCAACCCGTTCACGGCCTCGGCGATCTACACGCTGATCCACCCGCTCGAGCGGAAGTGGGGCGTCTTCTTCCCGCGCGGCGGCATGGGCGCGCTCGTGCGCGGGCTCGCGCGGGCCTTCGCGGATCTGGGCGGCGTCCTGCGGCTCGCAACGCCCGTCGCCCGCATCGAAACCTCGGGCGGGCGCGTCGCCGGCGTGGTCGACGCGCGCGGCCGCGCCGAGCGCTTCGACCTGGTCGTGAGCAATGCCGACGTGACGACCACCTATTCGAAGCTCCTCTCCGGCGAGCCCCTGGCGCGGCGACCGGCCGCGGCGCTCGCGGCGAAAACCCACAGCATGTCGCTCTTCGTCGTCTATTTCGGCGTCGAGGGGCCGGCGTTCCCCGGCCTCGTGCACCACAACGTGATGTTCGGCGGGCGGTACCGCGAGCTCCTGGCCGACATCTTCACGCGCGGCGTCGTCGCCGACGACTTCTCCCTCTATCTGCATGCCCCGACGCTCACCGATCCGTCGCTGGCGCCGGCGGGCTGCCATGCGTTCTACGCTCTTTCCCCGGTCCCGAATCTGGGCCATGGCCGCTTCGACTGGGCGGCCGAGGGCGACCGCTACGCCGACCGGATCCTGACCTATCTGGACCAGCGCTACATGCCGGGGCTCAAGCGCCGGGTGAAGACGCGCCGGACGTTTTCGCCGCTCGACTTCGAGGCGCGGCTCGGCGCGCACCTGGGCTCGGCCTTCTCGCTGGCGCCGATCCTGACGCAGAGCGCGTATTTCCGCGCCCACAACCGCGACGCGCGCATCGGCGGGCTCTACTTCGCCGGCGCCGGCACCCATCCGGGCGCCGGGATTCCGGGCGTCATCGGCTCGGCCAAAGCCACCTGCGGCCTGATCGCGCGCGACTACGGCCGCGCGGGGGCCGCCCGTGCGCCGGGCTGAGGCCTTGCGCCTCGCCGTTGGCGCCGAGAGAACCGGCGCGGTCGCCGTCGCCCGGCATTGCCGCGAGGCGATGCGCGCCGGGTCGTTCAGCTTTTTTTTCGCCGCGCGCTTCCTGGCGCCGGAGACGCGCGCCGCGGTGCGGATGCTCTACACCTGGTGCCGCCACTGCGACGACGTCGTGGACGGCGCCGTGGGTACGCCGACGGCCGCCGGGCAGACGATGGTCCTCGACGAGCTGCGCCGGCACACCTGGGCGGCGGTGCGGGGACGGACTTCGGGCGGTACCGGCGCGCCCGCCTTCGCGGCGCTGGCGGCGCTGGCCGCCCGACACCCGTTTCCCGAGGCGTGCCTGCAGGAGCTGCTGACCGGCATGGAGATGGACGTCGAAGGGCGGCGTTACGCGACGTTCGAGGAGCTCGCGGTCTACTGCCACCGCGTCGCCGGGGTCGTCGGGCACTTGTTCTCGCACCTGGTCGGCGTCACCGGGGCGCAGGCCCTCGGGCACGCCGCCGACCTCGGCATGGCGATGCAGATGACGAACATCGCGCGCGACGTGCTGGAAGACCACGCCCTCGGCCGCCTTTATCTGCCGGGCGCCTGGCTCGCGGCCGAGGGGCTGTGCGAGGCGACCGCCTTCCGGCCGGAAAACCGGGCGGCGCTCGCCCGCGTCACGGCGCGGTTGCTCGACGAAGCCGACCGCCACTACGCCTCGGGCGACGCCGGCCTCGCGTTTTTACCCGCGCGCAGCGCGCTCGCCGTCGCCGTCGCGCGGCAGGTCTACGCCGCGATCGGCACCATCGTCCGGCGCCGCGGCCCGCGCGCCTGGGACCGACGCGCCGTCGTCCCGTTCCTGAAAAAGCTGGCGCTATTAGGCGCCGGCTTAGGCCAAGTCGTCGTCACCCGGAGGATCCGCCCTTGAGCGCCGCCACGAGTCTCACCGCCGCCGGCCGCGAATTCGCGGGCTACGTCGCCAACATCCGCCGCTTCGCGCCGGGCGACTGGGTCCGGTACCTGGCGTGGATGGGGACGATCGGCTTCCTGCTCGTCGGCACCGCGGCCTTCGTGCTCTTCGGCCATTTTCACGGCGTCGTCTTCCCGGGCTACGTCTGGTTCGTGCCCGGCGGCACCGCGCTCTTTTGCGGCGCGCTCGCCGTCGACGACATCGGCCACCGGACCCTTTACAAGGACGACCTGAAGTCGGGCGAAGGCTCGATCCACCAGATGATCGTCGGCACCGCGGTGCCGAGCGTCCTGGCGCTCTGCCTCGGTTACCAGCACCCCGACACGTTCCGGATGCCGGCGCTGGCCCTGATCTTCCTGTCCTTGTTTTACAGCGTCTTAGACGAGGCGATGCACTGGATCCGCTACCGGACCAAGGGCCTTGACCGGGTCGAGATGTGGAGCCACTTCGCCGCGATTCTGGGCCACGTGCTCATGATTTCGTGCTGGTGGCAGTGGTATACCCAAGGCTACCCGGGCGTCGCCGAGACCCTCGCGCAGCTGCCATTTTAGGACTCGCCGTGTTCTTCGTCGTCCTCGCCTGGTATGGATTGGCGCTGCTCGTCTGGCGGATGACGCCGCGGCGCGCCCGCGCGCTGGCGCTGCCGGACGGGCCTTTGCCGCTCGTTTCCATCATCGTCCCGGCGCGGAACGAGGCGCGGACGCTGCCGCGCCTGCTCGACTCGCTGCGCGCGCTCGACTACCCGCGCTACGAGGTCCTCGTCGTGGACGACGGCTCGACCGATGAAACGGCGCGGGTTGCGGCGGCCCACGGCGCGCGCGTCGTCCCGGGGCAGCCGCTCGCCGCGGGCTGGAAGGGGAAGCAGTGGGCGTGCTGGCAGGGCGTCGCCCTCGCGCGGGGCGACGTCTACCTGTTCACCGACGCCGACACCGCGCACGCGGCCGACAGCCTCGGGCGGGCGGTGCAATTTCTGCAAGCGAGCGGCGCGGACATGCTCTCGGCGCTGCCGTTCCACGACTGTTTTTCCGCCTGGGAGCGGTTGCTCGGCCCGTTTCACGTGATGTTGCTGGCGCTTACGGCGCCGTATGCGCGGCCTAAGGCGGGGCGGGTCTTCGCCATCGGCCAATACCTGCTCACGACGAAGGCCGCGTATGGCGCGCTCGGCGGGCACGCGGCCGTGCGCGCGGAGGCGGTCGAAGATGTGCCGCTCGCCAACCTTTGCCTCGCGGCGGGGCGCGCGTTCCGCGTCTTTCCCGGGGAGCGGCTCTTTTCTGTGCGCATGTATGCCACGCCGATGGCCTTCGTGCATGGCTGGCGGCGGAACGTCCGCGCCGGGCTCGCCGCGTCGACCTGGCTGGCGCCGCTCGAGATGACGGCGTTCGCCGCGGCGCTGACCGGGGGCGGGCAATTGCTCCACACGCCGTGGGCGGCCCTGCCGCCGCTCGGCGCGCTGCTGTTTTTCGCCTGGCGGCAGCGCCGCCTCGGCGATTTCCACGGGCTCGGCGCGCCGCTTGGGGCTGTGAATCTCGCTGTTTTTTGTCTAGTCACGGCGCTCGCGGTCTTCGACCTGGTCTTCCGGCGCCCGCTGCGCTGGAAGGGGCGGACCTACTCGGCGGCGACGGGCACGTGACGCACCGCGGCGGCGCCGGCGCCGCGTAGCGAGAATACCGCGGCGCACGCGAGTAGGCAGGCGGCGGCGCCGAGCACGTAAGGCCCGGCCTGCGCGCGGTCGTAGAGGAAGCCGGCGCAGAGCGGCCCGACGGCCCGCGCCAGCGCGGCCATCGACTGGCCGACGCCGATGACGCCGCCCTGCTCGTCCTTGCCGGCGCGCAGGGAGAGGAGGCTCGAGAGCGCGGGCGACGAGAGCGCCTGGCCGACGGCCATCACGAGGAGCGCCGCCACCGATTCCCCGAGGGTCGACGCCGCGGGGATCGCCGCGAGTCCGACGGCCATGACGAGGGGGCCGGTGACGGCGATCCGGCCTTCGCCGAAGCGCTTCGCCAGCCGGCCGATCAGGCCGCCCTGCACGATGACGACGACGACGCCGATCGCGGTGAAGACGAGCCCCAAGGTCTTCGGGTCCATCGCGTAGCGGTCGGCGCCGAGGAGGGCGTAGGTCGACTCCATGCTGACCAGGCCGAAGGTTGCGAGGAAGCTGGCGATGAGCACCGGGCGGATGCCACTCTGGCCCAAGGCGCGGCCGAGCGCCGGGATCCCGGCCTTGTGCAGGCCGGCGCGCCCGGGAACGCGCGATTCCTTGAGCCGCGCGGCCGCCAGGATCAGGTTGAACGCGGCCAGCCCGGCCGCCGCGAACGCCGCGCCGCTCAGGCCGTATCCCGAGAGCGCCGCGCCGAGCGCCGGGCCAAAGACGAACCCCGCGCCGATCGCGGCGCCGAGCAGGCCCATGAATTTCGCGCGCTCGGCCGGCGCCGTGACGTCGGCGATATAGGCTTGTGCCGCCGAGATGCTGCCGCCAAAGAGGCCGGCGAGCAGGCGCGCGGCGAGCAGGACGCCGAGCGACTGGGCAAAGCCCATCAGCAGCAGGGAGGCGCAGGAGCCGGCGAGCGTCGCGAGGAGGAGCGGCCGCCGGCCGTAGGTGTCGGAGAGGCGCCCGATGATGGGCGCGCCGAGGAACTGCGCGCCCGAGTAGGCGGTCATCAGCGCGCCCATCCAGACGCCGGTGGCGCCGAACTCGCGCGCCGCGAACGGCATCAGCGGGATAATGATCCCAAAGCCCAGGAGGTCCAAGAAAACGGTGAGGTAGACGGCCACGAGTCCGGCTTTGCTGCGCTGCTCGGTCACGAGGTCTCCCTGACATTTAGGCGGCGATGCGGTCGTAGCGTCATGATAGGCGATCCGACTCCGTTCCGATTAGTGCTTTTTGTCCGGGGGTTTGACAAGGGCGTCCGGAGCAGCGAAGATGATGTGACTGAAACGGTCACTTGGTCATTTCCTTGCCAGCCCCCTTTGGATCCCACATTTTGGGCGGACGCAGCGACAAAGAGACGACGATCCTCGAGGCGGCCGCGCGGCTCTTCGCCCGTTATGGCCCGCGCAAGACGACGATCGAGGACATCGCGCGCGAGGCCGGGCTCGGGAAAGGCACGATCTACCTCTATTTCGACCGGAAAGAGGAGATCTTCACCGCCTACGTCCGCGGCCGGATCGAGGAGGCGCAGGCGATGTTCCGCGTCGAGATCGCCCGGGTGGCCACGGCCGAAGGCAAGATCCGGCGGTTCCTCGAGCTCCGCTTCAAGACGATCGCCGAGAACCTGAAGCGCGACGGCGTCACGCCCGAGACCTTTCGCGAGGTCCACACCCTCCCGGAGCTCCAGGCCCTCCGCGCCGAATACGTCCTGCGCGAGAACGAGATCGTCCGCGCGATCCTCGTCGAGGGCATCAACAATCAGGAATTCAGCGTCGCGGACCCGGCACTGGCCGCCGTGGCGATCTCGGCGGCGGCCGAGGCCCTCGCCTCGCCCTGGGTCCTCGACGGCCGCGAGATCCCATGGGACGCCAAGGCAACGACCCTCTCCGAGCTGCTGATCTTCGGGCTCAAAGGCGCCAATCAGAGCACCACTTTAAGGAAATAGGCATGCCGCCACGCCGCATCGAACGAGCCCTGTTTTTGGCCGTAGCCCTCGCGCTCGGCGCCCCGGGCGTGGGCGCGCTCGCCGCCGACCTGACCCTGGACGAGGCGGTCGCCCGCGCCCTCGCCAGCGCGCCTAAGGTCAAGCAGGCCCAGGCCGAGCTCGAAGGCGCCGGCGAAGGCCGGCGCGCCGCCTGGGCCGACGTCGGCCCGCGCGTGACCGCCGACTACAACGAGGCGCATTTCAACGACGAGCAGTCCGCGGTCCTCGGCGGACAGAAGATCGTGCTCCGCCCGCAGGTCACCAAGACCGGGTCCATCACCGCGGCCCAGTCGCTCACCGGGGCCGTCGCCCTCGCCACCAAGGCGAATCTTACCGGCGTCACCGAGGACATCAAGGAGCTCGGGCTCCGGCAGGCCCGCGTCGAGACCGCCTTCGGGGCGGCCGAATTCTGGCTGCGCGCCGTCGAGAAGGCGCGGCTCATGACCGTCGCCACCGACGGGGTCGCGGCGGCCGAACGGCAGCGCCTCGACGCCGCGGCGCTCGAGCGCGCTGGCCGGTTGAACCGCGGCGACGTCCTCAAGCTCGAGCTGGCGGTTTCCGAGGCGAAGGCGCGGGCCGCCGGCGCGCGCGCCCTCCAGGAGATCGCCTACGCGCAGCTCCGCGAGGCCGTCGGCCTCCAGCCGGGCGAGGCGATGACGCTGCCCGACGCGACCGGAAGCGAGAAGGTGAACACCGCGCCGACCCCGGCGGTCGACGTGGCCAAGGCCCTCGCCCGCCGGCTCGAGACGCAGCAGGCGGTGCTCGGCGTCGAGGCGGCGACGTACGGGAAAAAGCTGGCCTACGCCCAGTTTTCGCCGAACGTGAACGCCTTCATCAAGTGGGACCGCAACATGGGCGACCTGGAGCCCGGCATCGCGGGCAAGCCCAAGCGCGACTCGCGCACCTATGGCGTGACGGCGAGCTGGCTCCTCTGGGACAACGGCAGCCGCGTCTTCCAGGTGCGCCAGGCCTCCGAGGAGAACGTCAAGGCCGAGTCGCAAAAAGACGCGCTCTCGCAGTTGGTGCGGCTTGATCTGGCGGCCACCGAAGCGCAGCTCAGGGCGGCGCGCGAGTCGCTAACGCTGGCCGAGACCGCCGTGCAGCAGGCCGAAGAGGCGTATCGTATCGAGCAGGCGCGCTTCAAGACGGGGACGCGCTCGGCGACGGACCTGATCCTGGCCGAGGCCTCGCGCTCGGGCGCGCAGGGCCGCCTCGTCACGGCGGGGACGGATTATCGGGTGCTCGTGATCAAAATGCAGAAAGCGGTCGGCGACGAGCGCCCCGCCGCGAACTGAACGAACCCGAACGGGAGTCG